>JAJTIF010000268.1 GCA_021299675.1 Pseudomonadota bacterium
CCTCCCCGTGAGGCGCAGTAGGCTTCCTGCTCGTTGATCGTCACACCTGTTATGGGAAGAGAGGGATCATTAGGAGCGGGCATCTTCTTCCACAGCGCCCAGTCCATGCGCGAAACGAGATATTTATCCACGAATATATTGCGTCCAAAGTTATCCCACATCATCTCGAGGGGGTTCTCCCCTTTCTCAGGCCTGGCACCATAGGAGTAGAAACGCTGCGGGAGAAATTGATCGCGACAAGTGTCCTCTAAAATCACAGGCCACACGCCGAGGTCTTTGACCTCTAACTGAACCAGAAGTCCTGAGACCGGCAGATTTTCGTCAAGGAG
Source organism: Pseudomonadota bacterium (assembly GCA_021299675.1). Classification (GTDB taxonomy): domain Bacteria; phylum Bdellovibrionota; class Bacteriovoracia; order Bacteriovoracales; family Bacteriovoracaceae; genus UBA6144. The sequence continues at coordinate 330 of JAJTIF010000268.1, forward strand.
ATCACTCTTGGAGAGCCACTGGCCATATCTCCCCGGAGATAATTCTCGCAGCTTCACTGCATACTCTTTTTTCTGAAGCGTCACTTTGAAGGTCGGATCCAGTCCAGCTTCTCCTCGAGCAAAGCACTCGAGATAGGCGGGTTGGCATTTAAGAAATCCTCTCGAGATGTGCTCGTTTGCAGCGAGAGAGCGACAGGCCCACTTGGCGGTGGCGAAGTGAGATTCCATATCCCCCTCGCTCCAGCGCTCTTGGATCTGGGGAATGGCTGAGAGAACAACTTCGGTCAAACTTGGTTCAGAGAGGTTCTGTGAGTAGGGAGAGGATATTTTCTTAGAAACTAAGAATAATACTGCCGCCCCCACACCGATGGCAAAGGAGAGCAAAATTTTTGGTATACTAATGGGGAGGGATTGGCCCTTTTTTCTCACGGGATCAGACTATATGAAATGGATGGAAGAAGTAAATAAAGAGGTTGGTAAAACCACATGGACTCGCTCTTTCGATGAGTACATGAAGATATTCTTAGAGAACCCTCAGCGCGAAGCTCGATCATCTTGTCTCTACCTCAAAGAGATGTTCGACTTCTACGGCCGCTCGCCGCAAGGGGGATTTAACATCTTCAACGTCGAGCACCCAGACGCTCCACCGGTCCATGGCCAGTATCACGTGCAAAACAGAATCTACTTCGCCCTTCAAAATTTCATCGAAGAAGGGTTTAACAATAAGTTTATTCTTCTTGTGGGCCCTAACGGGTCATCGAAGTCAAGCATGATCAAAAAAATTATGCTCGCCACCGAGCAATACGCCAATACAGAAGCAGGGGCCCTGTGGACTTTCAGTTGGATTTTTCCGATCGATCATTTCGTAAAGGGCTCACTTGGCTTGTCCTCGGTGAACACTGATCGAAACCTTAATTCCTACGCCTACCTCGAGGACAAGGACATCAGTGCCATCCTCGCCAGTGAGTTGAAGGATCACCCCATTCTCTTGATCCCCGTGAAAGCGCGCCAAGCACTGATTGAAAAATCCCTAAAAGATCAACCAGATCGCCTCGAAGCGGTGAAGAAGACCTATCTGTGGAACGGGGATCTTTCTCAGCGCAACCGTATGATCTTCGATGCCCTCTTGAAAAACCATAAAGGCAACTTCGAAGAAGTCTTCAAGTACATCCGCGTGGAGCGTCTCTTCATCAATCGCCGTTATTCCTCGGGTGCGACCACCATCGAACCGCAGCTGCATGTGGATGCACACATGCAACAGATCACCATGGATAAGCGCCTCGCTTCACTTCCCCCTTCGCTCCAATCACTCAACCTCTTCAGCATGAACGGAGAAGTGGTGCACGCCAATCGCGGGATCCTTGAATTCTCGGATCTTTTGAAGCGACCGCTGGATACTTTCAAGTATCTTTTGATGACCATGGAGTCACGCACGATTAACATCGGCGGGATCCTGACTGAACTCGATATCTTTTTCATTGGAAGTTCCAATGAGATCCACTTCTCCGCCTTTAAGCAGCACCCGGACTTCAATAGTTTTAAGGGTCGCTTCACTTTCATCCGCGCCCCCTACCTGATGAGTTATACGGATGAGGCGAAGATCTACCAAGAGCAAGTACGAAACGTGTCCGACAAGTCCCGCTTCGAGCCCCACGCCCTCGATAGCCTTTGTCTGTGGGCTGTCATGAGTCGCATGCGGGCGCCGAGCTTTCGCACTTACGCCGAAGAGCGCCTGGGTAAGATTGCCGAAGAGCTCTCTCCTCTTGAGAAGTCTCTGCTCTACGCCCACGGGGAAACTCCCGAACACCTCGACGGCGAATCCAAGCAAATCCTCAAGGCCGGCATCGAGACTATCGCGCGCGAGTACGAGAATGACCCGATGTATGAAGGGAAGTTTGGCATCTCTCCGCGGGATGTAAAAAACCTCATCTACGACCTAGCTGACCAGAACTCGCAGGTGACCTTCGTTGAAGTCCTCGAGGCCCTGCGAGAACTCTCGGAGAAGAAGCAGGACTTTGACTTCCTCAACATCACTCCCCAGGGCCAGTACCATCATCCCCGCCAGCACGTCGACATGATCGAAGCCTACCAGCTCGATCTCCTCGACCTTGAAGTTCGGGAATCACTAGGACTTGTGGATGAGCGCAGCTACGAAGAGTATCTGGGCAAATATATTGTGCAGATCAACGCCATGATCAAAGGTGAAAAAGTTAAAAATACTGTGACCGGAAAATTTGAAGTCCCGGATAGCTACTTCGTCAAAGAGTTTGAAAGTAACGTAGGCCTCAACGACACGCCCGAACGCTTTCGCTCGAACTTGATTGCCCGTTTGGGGGCCTACGCTCTGGATAACCCGGGAAGACCTATTTCCTACGCGGACGTCTTTGAGGACATCGTGCGCTTGCTCCAAGAGAGCTTTCGCAAAGAGCAGGCCAAGATGATCTCCAAGGCGGCAAAAAACCTCGTGCTCTATCTTGAAGAGACCCGCTCCGGGCTGAAATCCAGCTCTCTGACACCAGAAAACAGAACCCTCATCCAGAACATTGTGAATGGGATGGTGAACAAATACGGGTATACGAAAGAAGGCTGCATAACTTTGGTTCAATATCTGCTGAAAAAGAGATATAGCCATTAGTAATGAATCCAGAAATTAAAAAGAGTTTTCGTGCTGACCGGTTCACGGCTGAGTACCCCGTGGAACCGGAGCACGAAGGCATGCGCCTCGATAGCTTCATCCATGTCTACATGCCCACGCTCTCTAGAGAGTTTCTCAAAAAGAAGATTGAAAAAGGGGACGTGGAGATTTCAGGGCGCAAACCTCCCCATAAACCCTCTACAAAAGTGCACCACAAAGAATCCGTCAAAATCACCACCCACAATACGCCGGAGTTGGAAGACGAAGAGTGGATGGGAAAGCCCTTAGACCTTTCTGCTGTGCCTGAGGTGATCTTTGAGGACTCTGGCCTCATCGTTTGTAACAAGCCGGCCTTCATGACCACCCATCCAGCGGGGCGGCATCTCTTTTATGTTGCGACCACGTACTTCTCAACCATTCACGATAAAGTCATTCATTCGATCCATCGATTAGATCGCGAGACAAGCGGGGTGTTGCTCTTAGGTAAAGAGACTAAAGTCGCCAACCTCATTTCAGAGATGTTCGAAGAAGATAAAATTCGTAAGTGCTACTTTTTAATTTCAAAACATAGCACTGAAAAAAGGGCCATGCCCTTTCTAGCCGAAGAGCGCTTAGGTGAAAGGCCCGGGATCCCCCGAGGCATGCACCAGTGGCACAACAAGCACTCGATTGAGGGCAAAGATGCGGAAACTGAGTTCTGGATGATTCATCAAATTGAGAACTACA
>JAJTIF010000160.1 GCA_021299675.1 Pseudomonadota bacterium
CTTCGTGCTTTAGGCGTGAGTTTTGAGAGATGGCGAGCCTTCCCTTCTGCGATGGGTTCAGGATCAAGATCGACAGCAAAGGCCTCCGACTCGCTGGAGCGGCGGGCCCAGTCACAGGAGATGGCTCCGGTGCCGCAGAAATCTTCGCGCAGGCTGGTAGGAAAACGCCCGTGGATCTTTTTAAACCACAAGCGCATGAAGTCGACTTCAGACTCCGGGTTTTGCACTGAGCGCTCATACCAGTCGTATTTGAGCTTTATATCTAGGTCTTTCATGTTTTATCCATTCTCGAGAAGAAACTTCCTCAGTGGATGTTTCTCGCCGATGTATTGAGAGGTTATTTTTTCAAAGGCCACTTTGTCTTTCTTCCACAGATCCCAACGCAGCATCCCCAGAGAGTCCCCCTTCAGGTCGAAGAGTTCGAGGGCATCAAGGTAGTCAGTGTTGAGCTGCACGGAATGAATTTGCGACCACTTTATTCTTCTTATTTGATGAAGATCTGTCGACTTGATTCTGAGACGCTGGGGAAGATCGATGCCTTCGAAGTTAATGATGAAACGCAGCGGTGTCGAACGTAAGGGAGGCTTCACAAAAAACAAAAACACCACCAGAAGCTCTGCATAGTGCAGTATCGGTGCCGCATGGCCTAGAACGCTGACCAACATGTCGAGGAGGAAATTGACCTCACTCCTTTGACGGAGCATGTACTTCATTAGCTCGTCGTAGAGTGAGGCGTACTTGATGATAAGTGGAAGCAGATAGAGGGCCAGGAGTTCATAACGGGGCTCTCTCTTGTCAAACTCGAAGACCTTGCTCATCTGCCTGAGCTTGAGCTCCGGCGGCAGTCCTGCCAGCTGGCGGGCGCGCACATCCTGGGCCTGGAGTTGCTCAAATTTCTTTTTGTCTTTAAAGGCGTTTATTCTTCGAAGGGCAGCTTCTTCTTCAGCCTTGAGGGGGTCCTCTGTCGGAAGTTCGTCGAGCGAAATTCCGACAGAGGACTCATCCGTATCATTTTCTCCGCTCATTTTCAGAGCATGTCAGAGATCAGATTCAGTGACTCCTCGACCACTGGGTCAAGGCGAAGTCCTTTAGAAAAATCCTCGAACTTTTCCTGGGCCACAGCTTCTTTTAGGCTGTCGAGCGACTTCACGGCAAAAGCCTTAGACTCTTCGTCCTTCTCCATAGCGTCGGAGCGAACTTTGAGCTCTTTGCGCTCTTTCATGAAGGCATCCATCGAGAGATCTTTAACTGTTAACTTTTTACGCTGCTCGTACCAAGAAAGAGTTTCGTTAATGCGCTTGAAGCGAGGACTCGCCTCTACTCTTTTCTTTGAGTTCGCGCTCAGCTTCTTCACTTCGATCTTCTTGGGCCAAGGCTTAAACGCCACAGGCTTCACCTTCGACCAAGGAATGGAGTGCTTGAGGAACTGCTCACCACTCTCGAGGTGGGCATAGGGATCCGGAAGGACGATGTCTGGGCTCACACCCTTATACTGAGTTGAGGACCCATTTACACGGTAGAATTTTTGAATCGTGATCTTCAGCGCACCCAAGGGTGAATAAGATTTAGCAATCGGCGAAACGTAGTTATCTAGATCGACGACCAATTGAACTGTGCCCTTCCCGTGAGAGAACTCTCCGCCCACAACCAGTGCACGGCCATAGTCTTGCAGAGCCGCGGCAACGATCTCGGAGGCAGAGGCAGAGAAGCGATTGATCAAGACGATCATCGGTTTATCAAATTCAATACCGGAATCATTGTCGGCGAGCACTTCGACCGAACCCGAGGCCTTGACCTGAACAATAGGCCCCTTATCAATAAAAAGACCAGAGATCATGCGGGCGTCTTCAAGTGCGCCTCCACCGTTATTGCGTAGATCGAGGATCAGCCCCTTCACATTTTCTTTTTTCATGCGAATGAGTTCCTTGCGGATGTCATCCGTGCAGTTGCGGCCATTGCGGTCATTGAAGTCACGGTAGAACTTCGGAAGATTGATGTAGCCGATCTTATTTTTTCCACCAACGGGCTCAAGGATCGTTCCTTTAACGTAGGATTCTTCGATCTCGACCACGTCTCTGATGATCGGGACGGTTTTGATCAGACCATTGGGTTTCTTGATGGTGAGGCGAACCTCACTGTCTTTCTTTCCGCGGATGAGCTTAACCGCATCACGCAGAGGCATATCCACCACATCCACTGGCTCCTCTTTGCCCTGGGCGACCTTCAAGATGGTGTCCTCGGCATCGAGCTCTTTTGTTTTCCAAGAAGCAGAGCCGGGAACCACGCGCTCGACTTTGATATAGGATCCATCCTCGCGCAGGATCGCTCCGATCCCTTCGAGTTTTCCGGTCATGTCGATGTCAAAGTCTTCTTTCTCGTCCGGGATGAGGTAGTTGGTGTGGGGATCGTAGACGCGAGCAATCGAGTTATAAAACTTATCCAGCTTGTCGCCAGGTCTCTCGTCTTTCAAGCGCTGAAGGATTTTCTTATAACTCTCGGCGGTTTTCTTACGCGCTTTTTCTTCGAGCTGCTTCTCAGAGAGCTTCTTGAGATCTTCTCCGTCTGCTGAGCTTCTTTTTTTGTTTTTCTTGTTTTTCTTTTTCTCTTCTTCCGCTTTCACCGGGTCCTGGTCGCGCTCTTCCTGCAAATCAGCCAGGCGCCCCATGACGTCGTACTTGAGGATCTTTGCCCAGTGAGCCTTCAGCTCATTGTCATTCTTGGCAAAGCTTCTCTTCTCGGGATCTGATTCGATGGTTTCTTTCTTGCTGTAGTCGAGCGGCTTCGCCAGGAGCTCATCAATCCACTTCTCGACCTGTGGGATCCGCTTACCCATGATGGTCGCCGTGGAATCGAGAATAGAGAGGCGGCCGCTGGTGAGCTCGTCATCCATGCGAGTCTCGTAACTCTTGAGCGCATTCACGTCGTCTTGAGTGAGAAACTGCTTACCAAAATCAATGCGCTCAATGTAGAGCTTGAAGGCTGACTTGGAGAGATCGTCATTGATTGTTTTATTGGCGAGGTGCATGTTCTCGAGCGCCCCCTTGAGAATATTCCCGAGCACCATCTCACGCGTGTAACTGGGCTCCTTCTTAAGAGCTCCCATCACTGGCTTAGAATCTTTTTCTGAGAGAGAAAGGCCCTGAGCAAAAACTGGCAGTGCAACGAGTAGAAGGGGAGCAAAATATTTCATGATATCCTCATTCGTAAATGGCGAGCGCCATTTAAAAAAAACATTCATCCTATTTTGACTCCCGCAGAGGTTGCGAGCAAGGACAAAAGAGGCAGAGAAGTGATTTAATTATTTGAAACTTTTGAGACCGGCGAAGAACTGATCTATTTCCTGATTCTTTTGGTCGCTTTTTTCGCACACGTTCAATTTCTCCCCGTGCATCACGAGCACCCAAGAGGGTTCACAGTTTTCTGGGTCTTGCGGGAGCTCGTACTGAACCTTGAACATCATCGAAGCAAACTTCTGCTCTAAACCCTCGGCTTCAGGCCTAGAAATTTTTTTCATCTCTTCGCTGCTGGATGCACCCATAGCAATGTAAAAATCTCCTGAATTCATGGCTTCCAGTCGCAGTGACTCTTTATCTTTTAGACGCTGCATAGAAACAATCGTTTTACCGCGACGAAGATCATGATTGCTTTCAGGCGCTTCATTGAGCTGTGCATTTGCACTAAGACTTACGAGCATGAGGATCGACAGAAACATAACATCCCTTTGATCCCCATAGTGTAGCGGATTTTCTTTGCAAATCCAATCATACCTCATGCACCCTCTTGGTATGAACTTGTATCAACTCGCCAAACCTGTGCTTTTTTCTCTGGACCCCGAGAAAGCCCATCACCTTACTCTGCACCTGACTTCTTTGATGCCTCAACTGGCCAATGTATGGGCTTCTTCCCCTTCTGAGCGTCTCAGCTCCACGCATTGGGGGCAAAGCTTCTCTTCCCCTTTGGGCCTGGCCGCAGGTTTGGATAAAAATGCTCAATCATTAGATTTTTTTGCTCGCCTTGGTTTGGGTGCTCTCGAGTGTGGCACCGTGACTCTTAAACCCCAAATCGGTAATCCTCTGCCGCGGATGTTTCGCTACCGCGAAGAGTCGTCGCTGCGAAACTCCATGGGCTTTCCCAACGACGGAGCTGAGCAGTTAAGCCATCGCCTTCTCTCAAGACCTGCTTCGGCTCGCCTCGGGGTTAACATTGGCAAATCCAAGGACGCAACGCCGCTTGAGGCGATCGACGAATACCGCGAGCTTTACGATCTCTTTGCTCCCCACTCGGACTGGGTCACGGTCAACATCTCCTCTCCCAACACCCAAGGCCTAAGGGATCTGCAAAACCAGAAGTGGCTCGCGTCCCTTCTGCAGGAACTCATCTCCCTTCGAGAGCGTCACCGCACCCCACTGCTCGTGAAGCTTTCGCCGGATATGCCCGACGAAGAACTCAGGGGTGTGACGCAAACCCTGATCAACCAAAGAGTGGATGGCATCATCGCCACCAACACCACGCACATGCCAGAGCGCGGGATCGGCGGAGTTTCCGGCAAACTTCTTCGAGTGAAGGCTCATCAAAAAAGAAAGTTCATCTTGGACCTGTGTCTTGAGAGTCGCACCCCCGTGGTGGGTGTGGGCGGGATCGAGAGCTTTGAGGATATTCTGGGCTTCTGGGCTGCCGGCGGCACACTTTTTCAGATCTACACTGCCTTTGTCTTTCACGGCCCGGCACTCGTGGGACAGCTCCATCAGGCCATGGATCAATTCATGCTCAGGGCCCAGCTTAAAAACCTCGATGCTTTTTTTGCTCTCCCCCTCACCGAGCGCCAAAAAGTGATTGGGCTCTATGGGCGCTAGTTTTTTCAGCGGAGCTCTGCGAGTCTTCGTGATGGTTTTCACCACACTCCTCCTGGTGCTCACAGGGGTATTCTTCATCTTTTTTCAACGCGACCTCATTGCATCCATGAAGATCGCTACTATTTTTTCTACGCTCGTGGCGCTCTTCATGTCGATGCACCTCGCCCGAGAACTCAAAGAAGAGCTGCTAGAAATCACTTCGGGCACGAAAGATAAAATGAAATCCATGAAGTGGTACGAGGATGAGATCCTGCATCAGTTGCGTTCCCAGAGATACAAAGAACTCAGCCCTGAGCTGGAGTGGCGGGTGTTTGAGCCTAGGCTCCTCTCACAGACGATGGGTGGAAAGGTCTACCTCAAGGCTTCAAGCTTTGAGATCACCCTCAGGGGACCCCGAGGGTTTGTGCGAATCATGGCGTCGCTACTTGATCTCAAAAAGATTTTTTTCTAGTTTCTGCTGATCTCAGTGACCTTGTAACCAGCGTCGCTGACAGCTTTCTTAATCTCAGAATCTGTGAGTTCAGCGGAAGTTTCAAAGGTGGCTTTCTTTTCTTTAGCGCTGACAGAAATGTTTGAGCACTTGCCGGTCTTCTTGAGGTTTTCAGTGATCTTGCCTTCGCACATGCCACAGCTCATCCCCTCAATTTTGAGGCTGACCTGAGCCGCCAAGGCTGAGAAAGAAATCAAGCTAGCAGCGATTGTAGACAGTATAATTTTCATATTATCTCCGTAAAAATTGTTTAAGTTGCATATTTTTCTCATTTAGCTGGACGATCGCGGGTATCATCTCATAAATACTCTTCATAATGTATATGATGCCATCTGTGAAAATGAAAAAAATCTGGGACAAACTAGGAATCGTGGTCTCGGCCACCTGCGCCGTGCACTGCTTGCTGGTGGGGCTTCTGCCTTTCGCTCTTCCCCTTATGGATACCTTCTTCCA
>JAJTIF010000264.1 GCA_021299675.1 Pseudomonadota bacterium
ATTCGCTTATTTTTTCCAATCCCAGTGAAGTAGGCATTTCCATGGGAGCTTCTCTTTGAAGCATCCATGACAAACACACCCTGACTTTGAAAGCCGGCTTTTTCTACGAGCTGCTTGATTCTGCCAGACAGACTTTCATCAGTCAGGAGTGAAAATTTGTTGAAGAGCGGAGCGATAAAGGTCGGAAAAATCCAAAGAATCAGAAACTGGAAACTCATGAAGAGCAGATAAGCCGGGATAAACCAAAAGCCACGCACGTGATGCACCAGGCTCACAAAAGGGTAGCCCAATATGACTCCCAAAATAACTGAGAGGAGAGTTGCCTTGAGCATGTCGGTGATAAAAATCTTGGCATTCATCTTGTTGAACCCAAACTTTTCTTCGATGACGAATTGTGAGTACAGGCTCCAGGGAAGCGACAAGAGACCTTCGACGAAGCTGAAGGCCCCCAAAAAAGCGATCGTCTGCCAAATGGGATCATTCACGAACAGAAAGAGGATGGAATCCAGCAGACCCATGACACCCGTTATGAGCCAAGTCACCATAACCAGAGAACTAAAGAGAGTCCGCGCTGTAGAAAAATTGAGTTTGGTCAGAGCGTAGCGAATGGATTTTTGATGCTCCTCGAGAGAGAACTGATGCTGAAACGCTTTGGGGACAGAGTCCCAGCTTTGAAGCAGTGCTCTTCTCTGGCGCAGATTCAACCAAGCATGTAGGATCACTCTAGCTATCAGCAAGACAGATAAAGAAGTAATGAGGATTATGTTCATTTCTGAGACTCCACAGTTTGAGATCCATCGACTTTATGCTCATAACAGTCTTCGAAATTATACCTTCTGGTTGTAAAGAAGGCCACAAAGGAAGTCACAATAGTTGATCCTTGGGATGCCCAGGCTTGCCTGGATTATTTAATTTCTACTCAGGTTTCTCAGATTTTTTTGGTCAACACCCACCTCCATCACGATCACATACGAGGGAATCAAGGGTTGTTAGCAGCAGGGGCCATCGCCAAGCTCCCTGCTGATTTTGAGGAGTGGCCCCTGCCGGGTCATACCTGTGAGCATGTGGTTTTTTCCCTCAAGGATCAGACGCAGCATTTGTTTTGTGGGGACACCCTTTTTCAAGCGGGAGTAGGAAACTGCAAAAACGGGGGCGATCCCCAGGCGCTTTTTGAGAGCATCCAATGGCTGCGAGAGCACCTGTCTCGAGAGACCTTTTTGCATGTGGGGCATGATTACTTTAAAAAGAATCTCCTGTTTGCACAACAGTTTGAACCCCACAACACAGAGATTATCGCTTCTTTAGCTACCCTTGAGTCTCACGAAGGCTTTCAGCTTTATCCTCACACTTGGGGAAGAGAGCTGGACATTAATCCCTTTCTCAGGTTATCTGAGACGGGACTTAGGCAAGAGCTCAAAGGTCTAGATATTGCCGATTCGTCTGAATTACTAAATGATAGAGATGTATTTATTAAATTAAGAAGTCTTAGAGATAACTTTTAACAAGAGGATTCAGTATGGTTAAGAAAGCAACGAAAAAAGCCACAAAAAAAGCCACAAAAAAAGTAACCAAGAAAGTTACAAAGAAAGCACCGGCGAAGAAATCGACGAAGAAAGCGGTCAAGAAAGTGACCAAAAAGGCTACCGTCAAAAAAGTCGCCAAGAAAGCCACTAAGAAAGCACCAGCCAAAAAAGTCACGAAGAAGGTTGCAACAAAAAAAGCGCCTGCTAAAAAAGTCGCTCCGGCTAAGTCCGCTCCAGTGAAAGCAGCACCAGCGGTGCTAGCCGTTGGAAGTGCTGCACCTGACTTCAAGCTTCTCAATCAAGACGGCAAAGAAGTTCAGCTCAGCTCTCTGAAGGGACAGTACGTGGTAGTGTATTTTTATCCACGTGCGATGACACCTGGTTGCACTGTACAGGCCTGTGGTTTGAGAGACGCGCAGCTTGATCTCAAGAACCACGGAATTGTGGTGCTAGGACTCAGCCCAGATAAGCCGGAGGCGCTTAAGAAATTTCAAGAAAATGATCACTTGAACTTTGATCTCTTGAGTGACCTTGATCACTCCGTGGCTGCGGCCTACGGCTCTTGGGGCACTAAACAATTCATGGGGAAAGTTTTTGACGGAATTCTTCGCCAATCATACTTGCTTGATAAAGAAGGGAAGGTCCTTCATGTCATCACGAAGGTTGATACAAAAACTCACGCTCAAGACGTCCTCAAGTTCTACCAGTCACTTTAATTATCTAAAACTATGCGCTCTTCAATTTTGAGGAGCGCAATAGTCTTCCCGATCTCCTCTAACCATCTTCTTATCTCACTTTGGTGCTCTATAGGGGCACGCAGAAGAATTTCTCTCAGCTGCGAGCCTTGTTCAAAAGGCAGCGTGGTGGGAAAAGCCAGATTGTCACAGGCTTCAAGGGCGTGGAGAAAAAATGCCGTTTGAGATTTCTCCATTTGTAGAGTGAAACAGACAACTTCTTTGGTCTCCAAATATCTTTTGCTCACGGGCTTTCCTTGACATGCGGTGTTCATGACCTATCATATTAATAAGATAAAGGTTTTAAACCTATTCGTCACGGAGGACGATTTGAAACTTGCTCAAGTGATTTCCCTGACACTCTTTTTTTCACTGCTTAGCTCGTGCGCCTGGCTCGATCGCATGGAGCGCGGGCTAACCGGGTCTGAGAATGAGTCCTCTCGTAAGACAAAAAAACAAATGATCCCCAAAGCAGAATATGACGAGTTGCTTTCGCGCTATGACGAGCTTAATCGTCAGTACCAAGCCCTCAAAGAAGGAAAGTCCTCAAGCCTCGTCTCGGATCTTGAGGCCACTCCACAGATTACCAACTCTGGAATCGAGAACGGCTCAAGAGTTGAGACAGTGGACGTGTTCTCATCGCAAAAAACTGCAGCCATTGAGCTTGGTGATATTGAGTCCCAACTTATGAAGTACCGCCAGGCGGAGAGTGTGCGGGCGACTGCTCCCATTGAGGCCCTCAAGATTTACCAGCAACTCGCGCTCTCGGGTGCGCCGAGCTTGAAAGCAAAGTCTCAGCTCAAGATGGGAGAGATCCTTCTGCAGCAGGGTGAGTTTGATCTGGCCCTGCAATCTTTTGAGGTGGTCATCACCAAGCTTGCCTACTCTGGAGTGGTGCTTGAGGCGCTTCGTAACGCTGCCATCTGCTGTGAAAAGTTAGGACTGACGCAAAAGAAAGACCAGTACTTGTCATTACTGAAAGATGTGTTTCAAGTTTAGGAGTTTGATTGGGTTATAAAACGAATCTGATCCTTATTGCTCTGCTTAGTCTCGAAGCCTCGCAAGTGCGGGCCCAAGATGAGTTCGCAGAATTCGATGTGGTGGAATCAGATGATCTCAATACGCTGCTTAACGATGCCAGCCCACCTCCGGCTACCGCCACAGAGTCTTCTAGTGAAATTGATTTAGCTAATCTAGAAAATCTTGAAGATGCACCGGATGAGTCTTTGTCGACTGCCATCATCGAATCCGATGCAGAACTTCCGGCTCCCATCACAACTAACGGTGATGACCTCGAGGAGATTAAGCTTGATCTTCGAGATACTGATCTCAGTGAAGCCACAGTGGCAGAGCCTGCGAAAGATGATAAAAAGCCAGAGAAACCGGCGCCCACTGCAGATAAGGCTAAGGGCAAGATCGTCAACGACTCTATCAATATCCAAAAGTCCCCAAACGTCTTTGATGTGGGCAACGAAGAAAAGCAGCTCATTGAAATGGCTTCTAAGCTACAAGGCCAAATATCCAACAACGATTGGAACGAACTGGCTACCCAAGCCAGTGTGAGCTCTTACACTGTAGTCAAAGACGACTGGTTATTTAAAATTTCAAAGCGCCTCTTCGGCTCAGGGTTTTACTACCCAAAAATTTGGGCGCTCAACCAGTTCATTACCAACCCGCACTTGATCGAGCCAGGCATGGTGCTCTCATTCACGACGGGATCCGGTGACAAGGCCCCAGAAATTAAACTGGGAGAGTTCACTGAGGCAGAGATTAAGTCAGAGCCAGGGGCCAAAGCCACGGCTATTGCTCTGTCGGCTGGGCCTGATGATTTTTCTGTGTGGGGTGATGAGGCGAAGCCGGATTGGCTCACGGAGAGAAAAAATCTAGTTGATCAGGGTGTGTACGTTCAGTACTCAACGTCTGATACGATCGAAGATCTTGAAGAGGCTAGCCGCTTGGCCTTGGTGCGAGAGTATGAAAATTATGACCCACCTCAGTCGAAGCTTGATAGCTACATCCCAGCCAATCAATACGATAGCACGGGTCTTGATAGAGATTCCAAGATTGTCTTTAATTTTAAGGAAGGCTTCTACCTCAATACATTTGTAACCAATAATCCTGTACAGGATTTTGGAAAAGTAGACTCCGGGCCTGACGAAAATATTTACTTCACCAATAACGATCGCATGTACATCAAGATGGATGACAACGTGAACGTGCTCCCCGGGGATAGGTTTTCGATTTATTCTGCGCAGGGTGAGATGAAGCATGCGAACTCAGATCGCAAGGGATTCAAGTACGCCATCACCGGACAGATCCGAGTCCTCAATAAAGTCGGAGAACTCTGGGAGTCTGAGGTCGAAGAAACCACGGGCGTGATCCAACGCGGAGATCGTCTAACAGTTTATACTCCGAAGATTGATCGCATCACACAAACCTTCAATAACCGCTTGATCGAAGCGGGCATCATGGGGTCCTTCGCAGGTCTCCAGCGAGTTCTCTCCTACGGAGACGTGCTCTATCTTGATCGTGGCCGCGCCGATGGTCTTGAGATGGGGAACGTGCTTGAGGTCTATGGGTTCCGTGATCGCGCCACCGGAAAAGTCATTGCTCGTCAACCAACCTACAAGACTGGTGAGCTAACGGTGATCACTCTCACTGACAATTTTGCCACCGTACTTGTGAGTAATTCTACCAGAGACTTCTACGCGGGTGACGTGGCCATCACGAAAACCAAAGAAGCGGCCATGCGTGCGGCTGAAGGGAAGAATGCTCTTATCAAAGGGCTGCGTGACGGCTTCGATGAGAAGAGTTTGGATGAACTCGATGTGGAACTCAACGTGGAAGATCTCAACGATTCTCTTCTTGATAAAGCCGATAAGATTCAACTCACAGAAGATGAGTTAGCCGAGCTCGAACGACAAGAGCGCGAGAAGAGTATCATTAAGGACTCCGAGAAAGACCTGAAGGCCCTCGAGCGCTTAGAAGACGAGATCGAAGGCGCTGAAAAGCTTCTCAAAGATGCTCGGATGGATGAAGACAAGCTTCTTGAAGGAGAATCGCTGGAGGAGCTCGAGCGCAGAAGAGGCTTGCAACAACAAGAAAGCCTTGATGAGATTGAAGAAAATCTTGGCAAGCGCTACATCGATGAGGATATCAATAATAAGGATAACCCCTTCGGGCTGACCGAATTTGATATCGAGGAAGTTGATGAGTTGTTGAACGTCGAGAAACCGAAAGAATAAAAAAGGGCCCGAAATTGGGCCCTTTCTTTTTTAATAATTGGCTGCTGCCTCATAGAGTTGTCCGAGCATTTCAAACTCACCTGTGAAGTCTGCTTTTTTTCTAAACCAAACAA
>JAJTIF010000434.1 GCA_021299675.1 Pseudomonadota bacterium
ATCGCTCAAGTGTTGCTAGTTTGGGATCATCCGTTTCCAGGATTCCGATCGCCGCCCGCAGAGTCTTAATGGCTTTATCAAGCTTGTCTTCCAACTCGCCTTTGTCGCCAATGTTTCTCTGCTCGTTGGCAGTGAGTGTATCAATATCAAATTCCATTGTATCAATTTTTCTTTTCAACTCTAAGATCTTCATGTCTCGATGACGAATCTGTGTTTCCGCATCAACCTTCAAGAGCTCCAATCTTTGCTCCAGTTCGCGTTCGCGGCTTGAGACCTTTTTGATTTCCTGTTTGACCTTCTGCTGCATATTCACGGCTTCAAGCTGGAAAGCCTTCGCTTTCTCTTCCGCAAGTTTTCTTCGCTCCTGCTCGAGTTCATACTGGTATTTCAGGTCCTGACTTTCCTCGCTCATGCGCTTCTTCATGATTTGGATTTCAATCTTCTTCTCGTCTAACTCTGCGCGCAGGGTGAGTTGGTTACGATTCCATTGAATCTTCTCTTCTTCGAGATCGGTGATCTTCTTCACCAGTCCTTCGCGATCCATCCGTAAATGGTTCAAGGTGGCCTGCAAGCGCTCGAGTTCTTGGCCATAATTGCCAACAACTTCCTTATAAGCATTGCGTTCAGTGGAGGTAGAGCTGACGTGCGTAGTCGGGGCACTCACGGCTTCTGGAGCCGCTACCCTCGCAGTGCGAACAGGTGCCTCGGGTGCAGTTTGTCTGACTGGAGCGGCAGCCACTTGGATCTCATCACTTGTGTCATCGGCATTAGTGGTGAAAGAAAATTCTTCTGCCCCGTCTTCATCACTGGCACTCAATTCGGCAATTTTAGGAGCAGCAGGCAGTGGCTTCTTCTTCGGTGCCGAGGACTCGATGGGTGAGCTAAACAAATCATCATCCAGGCTTTCAAGGCCTTCATCATCAGAGCCTAGACTTAGGTCATCTGAACTCGATTCATCTCCCAGTGAAAAGGAATCATCACCGCCAAGCTCAAGGCCCTGGTCGGCGGGCCCATCATCTCCGAGAGAAAAACTTACATCCTCATCACCAAGGAATAGATCACCATCAAGAGATAGAACCTCATCGGAATCATCGAGCTGATCAGCATTAAGCTGCTGAGAGTTGGGTCTGAGCATGGTGTTGGTCGCATCAGCTTCCATGATTTCATCGATCTCGGCGAGCTTCGACATGACGTCATCATCTGGGTCGATGTCTTCTCCAAGAGTAAGCTCATCTCCCGACGCTGCTGAGACACTAGATGAGAAATCCGAGTCATCACCAAGAGATAACTCAAGATCATCAGAGGCACCGAGATCAAGGCCCTGGTCAGCGGGCGATTCATTCAACGACTCATTCCCAGATTCATCCGATAGACCAAGTCCAAAGTCGAGCTCGTCAAGGTTGGCTTCTTCGGGTTTAGATTTTATAGACTGAACTCGTGTTGAATCTTCATCGCTCACAGCGCTTTCCTTTGCTTTGAATGAAGTACCGAATCGAGGAAATATAGAATCAAAGCTCGATTGAATGAACTCGTGGGAGGGGTGATCAAGAAATTTTACGTTCTTGGTATTCTCACTTAATCCCATATCGGGCGCGATCATCGGCTTTGGTTTTCCAGTCACAACGATTCTCCTAGCATATACATGCACTTAGAATAACACTGGAAAGTATTTTGAAGAACTTAACCTAAAGCGGCAAAGATTTCTTGACCAAAACCATTGGGCAGAGCTTTTTCATGAGGATCTCTTGTGACGTGCCCATATCTATATTAAAATCAGAGCTACTCTTAGGGAGGATAAGTGATTAAATTTTTTACCAAGATAAGTCTTGTTTCGATTCTATTTACAGCGAACAGTTTCGCTCAGGATTACCTTCCTAGTGCAATCCTAAGAATGGATTCGATTTTTGCCCACCACGTGGTCCTCGTAGAGAAGTCCACCCACTCCCTCATCGTTTACCAGAACGAAAACGGTGTTCCTAAAGAGGTCAAACGCTTCAAGATTGCGAGTGGTAAGACCAAAGGTGATAAGTTCCGTGAAGGCGACCACAAAACCCCCGAAGGTATCTACACCCTCCGGGAGTTCTTTTCCGATAAGACCTTACTCACTCGTCATGGCGAAATGGCTAAGATGTACGGGGCAGGAGCGTTTACGACAGACTACCCTAACCTCATGGATCAGAGATCAGGCAAAACGGGCAGTGGCATCTGGCTCCACTCGACAGACGACGCCTCCAGAATCGACAAGGGCCTGGACTCCAGAGGCTGCGTAGTGGTGAATGACATCGATTTGAAAAATGTCTCCACTTATCTCGATCTAGACCGCACCCCCATGGTGATCACGCAGGAAGTAGCCTTTAGACCTCGTGCTGCGTGGGAGAAATCCCAAAAAGAACTGAGCAGTTTGGTGGAGGGCTGGACGAGTGCCTGGAAAGAAAAAAGATTCCAGGACTACATCAGCTATTACCATCAGACAGAGTTTAAAGATCGCTCTCGCGGGAACTACCCCGCCTACAAGGCTTATAAGCAAGCCGTGTTCTCGAGACCAGACTCGCCACAGATTAATTTCGATGGCGTCTCCATTCTCCAGGCTAACAACTACGCTGTTGTGACTCTGCGCCAAGACTACCGCTCCGACGTGATCAACGACATCGGTAAGAAGACTTTGTATCTGGTAAAAGATCAAAACTACGATTGGAAGATTGTGGCTGAGCTTTGGGAAAAGTTGCCCGAAAATATGAACCTAAGTTTTACTCCTTCTCAAAGATTTTTTAACTAATATGA
>JAJTIF010000282.1 GCA_021299675.1 Pseudomonadota bacterium
AGTGTGTTCCCTCTGGTGCCACCGTGTGTCCAGCAATTCCGATGATCCACAACTCCAACGTGACTCGCGTGAATGATAGTTTTGGTAACCGCATCGCCATCAACTACACCATCTCTCAATCCACCATCGTGGGTGCTGCCTCTGGGGCCGTCACCTATCGTGTGACTGTGAATGACCGCACTAATTATTTTGCGGCAGTGGCGTCGGTGCTCGAGATCGCGACCAACAAAACAGCCACCCGTGATTTTGTGGTCAATACCATCAATAACCTCAACCCTCCTCCGCAACTGGCGGCCGGTGCTGTGCAAACACCTGCTATCGGCAGTACATCGAATGTCTTGGTGGGATACCCCTTCACCATCGACCCGGGTGTGATTGTCGATAACTCGACGAGCGACGGTTCTACTATTTCGTATCAGTGGCAGGTGTCTAAGAATGGTGGAGCGACATGGGTTAACATCGTGGGCTCTACTCAGCGTGTGCTCAAGTGGACGCCTGGGATTAACTCTGTTAACGACAGTCTGCAACTTCGTTTGTGTTTAGGTGATGACGGTTTTGGTAACGCGGTTTCTTCATGCGGCACCGGCGGTGGAGCGACAGTGGGTGTCTGGAACGTTAACCCTCGCATCAACTCTCTCTTGGCAGCTTCCGGCAATACCACTGGAGATGTGGCCACGCACGTGATTAAAGATGGCACACGTCAAGAAATGTACATGGCCTATCCGATCAACGGCTCTCCTTCCTACATCGTGGTTGAAAAGTACCAGTTCAACGTCGACTCAGATTTGGAACTCGTGAAAACCATGCGCTTCACCACCGAAAGTTCTTCGGGCGCGAGCTACCCGGCCACGAAACTCTCTTTGGAATCAAAGTCCGTCACCACCGGTGGCAAGACCTACCGTGGTCTTTATGTGAGTTACGTCACTCAACAAACTGTTCCCGGCCCCGTCAATCCTCGTATGCGCGTGCGTTACCTGGACATCACGGATACAGATGATCTGATGTTCAGTTATGACAGCGTCTATAACTCTCAGTGTGTCGACAGTGTGACTAAGATCTACAACATTGGTTGCGTGAACCCGTATACGGTTGTGATGGATGCCTCTCGCACGGTGACTTTTTCTAACTTTAATCCAACCGGTTTTCCCGCAGGCTCTTTCATTGCGATCAACGGAGTGAAGCTCTACTCTGTGGCCGGGGGGACGTACTCGAACTTCGATGGTCTTCCTGCCACGGGTCTTGGCTGGAACATCACCTCCGGGGGGCGCTGTGAGTTCACAGGTCACACCTACCTTGTGACTCCGACGGCACAGCAACTCGCCTACATCGTGGGCGAAGCTTATCGCGGTTGCGCTAGCGTATTCCTGGATCGCCGCCTCAATATTTCAGGCACGATCACCACGGATCCGACCTTTACCGTGGATACATTCTCCATCACACAGATGCCGGCCATGCATGTTGATATCGACTACCCCATCGCTTTTGGACGCGTGGGCGACATGATGATTCATAATAACGTGATCGCCATTCCTTACCTAGATAACAACAACACAGGAAAACTCGCTATCGCCGCTCTTCGTATGAGTGATGCCTACAACTACGGAGGCTTGGCTTCGACCGACAGTGGAACCAATTTTGCGATTGCTCCTTCATACCTTGCTCAAAGTATCACCGCCGAATCTCTCGATCTGGCGAACTCCTACGCGGATGTAGGCACCTTCGATGTGGCCCTGGTCAATAGCCTTAACCGCCTCGACTACCACCGCTTCACGATCGCGGCCACGGCTACATCAGCCTCGGTCAACCTCGTGGGTGGCAGCACACGCACCAACGTTTTCTCTACCACCACGGCGGTGTCCAAGCCTCGCATCGCCACGGGTCTAGCGGCTTCTAACAACCACGTCTTCATCCTGGCGCAAGACCAGTTAGATGTGAATAAAGAGCTACGCTTTGCTCGGATTAAAATCGCTAACAGCACGATTGAAATTTTCTCTCCTCTGGATTCGCTCCATGTACAAGCGAAGAACCTGAGAGATTACCGTATCCAGGCTGACAACTGCGTCAGCAGCAATAACAACGGCGCGATCCTTGCCGCCTACACCACCTCAAACCTCTCACTCGTGTCTGCCCTGCGCACACCAAGAGCCGGAGCGCTCCAGACGGGTCTCTTGATCTCTCCAGACTTCTCCCTGGACCCAGCGCTGAGTGCAGGTGCCTTTGATTACCCAGTACTCTCTTCTGGGGCAGCCACAGCGGGTATCAGTCTATCCAAGAGCTTTACGCTTTCGGGTGTGGGTCAAGCCGGTGCCCAGGCACTGGAAAACGAATCCTGCTCAATGTCAGCGGTGCACTCCGGGGCCCTGCGCTCACAGATCAGTGTCGTGAACGTGAAGCCCGTGGCCATTCAGGCGACCGAAGTCCAAAGCTCGCCGCTGGACGGACTCTTCCAGCCCCCTTTCATTAAATAACAGAATTCAGACATGACGAATTGAATCCCCTTTGACTAAAATTTTAGTCAAAGGGGTTTTATGTTTTTTATCTTGCTCATCCTCTCTACAGCCTTCGCCCAGGATCTCTCCCCGGAGAAACTCAAGCTCACTTTTAAAGAAGGCAT
>JAJTIF010000384.1 GCA_021299675.1 Pseudomonadota bacterium
CTTTTAATGTAACCATGTCAGAGGTGCAAAATTTGGCTTCCGCCATCTTTTGCGTGCTTTAAACTATTAATATCAAAGGTTTCCTAAAGAAACCTCCATTAAAAAATAAAACCCACGCTTGTCGTGGGTTTTGTTTTTTATACGGGTGATTGGCAGTGTGTTGAAGCGTCACTGCGATGGCGAGCCCACGGATGGGCGAGACAGTCAGCTCTGCTGCCCGTAGGGTCTCGAAGCCGGAGGCGGAGAGAACATTCAAATCCGCCCGTCACCTCCATTCCAATAACGTATCTCAAGCATCTCTAGATTCAGAATTGAATTAAACAATCTCAAATAAGATTTAGTTTTGGCAGGCTCTCTTTGAGAGCAGTACTCTTCCGAACCGAATTTTGCCGAATTTGGAAAACATACAAGAGGGTTGTGCTACAGTGTAGTGTGTGCTACATTGTAGTTGCTCTCGAAGGAGAGCCATGAAAAGGGTTTTTATCCTAACGGATCAATTTGAGAAGCAACTCAGTAGCTTTTCAGACATTGAAGAATTGCTTCAGGATATTGAACAGGAGATTTTTAAAGACTTAGAAAATGCCATCAGTTCGAGAGATATGATTCAGGGAACAGGTGGGTTTACCAAGGTGAGAGTACCCATTAAGACTCAAAACATGGGGAAAAGTGGGGCAATAAGAGTCATCTATCTTGATTGCCCTTCCTCGGAAGTTGTTTTCTTGATGATGGCCTATTCAAAATCTGAATTTGGTAATATATCAGTTAGAGCAAGACATGCACTTAAACAAATCAGTCAGGAGTTAAAAGCATGGCAGCCAAAAAAGAGATAGTGAACAAAGATAATTTTGGAGATTTGCTTTTAAAGTCTGCCAATGAAGCTCTTCAGCATGTCCGAGGGGAGAAAATATTAGCTTCTCACTTTGCTACAAAAATTAAAGAGCCTCCCACTTACTCAAAAGCCAAGATCAAAAAAATTAGAGCTGCTCTGGGTATCAGTCAAAGTGTGTTTGCTTCAATCTTCGGAGTAACAGTCTCCGCTGTTCAGCATTGGGAGCAGGGGTTAAGGAGCATGCCAGCGCCCGCCTGTAGGCTTTTGAGTATGATAGAAAAGGATCCGACGACTGCTCTTATTTTAATTTCCGATAGTAAGGCTTCTTGAAGTTTGTTTTCCGCCAAATTTCCGCCAGCTTGATTGTGGCGGATAAAGTGATTTAAGTATTTGGAAACTTTGGGTGAAACCCTAAAGTCCCATATTCACATCTCCGGTTCATCTCCAACTCCTACCGGCCGATGTTTCATGACAACATTGTCATTTTGTTTTAGTCCAAATTTCTTTTCTTATTTTTGATCAGTTTCTAAGATGGTAAATCGGGACATTAACCAACGGCTCAGTTTACGAGGCTCTTAATGCTACTATTTCTGGGTCTTTCTGTTCAACACCAGAGGATGAGGGAATAGAGCATAACTTTACCAACCTATAAGTCAGCCAGTTACATTCGACACACAACCTGCTTAAATCTGATCTCAATATGAATGACTACCTTTTATCCCCTATGTTCCTCAAGCGACTCTTTGTCGTTTATTTACTGCTTCAAGTGTCAGTGGCACTGATTCTAAGGAATGTGACGGGGGATCCCCTTGATGTGCTTATCTTTCAATGCAGCATCGCGCCAGAAAGTTTTAAGAGTATCCTGGAAGGTTGGGGAGAGAGAGGACTCTCTTTTTATCACGCTCACTACTTCCCCGATTTTTTCTTACCCATTGCCTACGCTCTTTTACTTCGAGGCTTGATTTTTCAGTTGAGAGGAAAGACTCGTTTGATGCTTTTACCTGTAATCGCGGGTATCTCCGATCAGGTGGAGAATGTCATTCATTTCACCCTCACACTGAATCAAGAATTAATTTTCACACCGCTTTTTTATGTGGGCATGGTGGCCGTCTATTTGAAGTGGTTCACAGCACTTCTGTCCGTGGGCCTTATCGGGAAGGCATACCTAGCGTCTTTAAAAACTTAAAGTGTTCCCCGAGAGCTTCAGTAAAACTCGCGCACTCGTGATAAGGGATATGAAACTCTTTTGCGGTTTTTTTCACAATGCTACGCAAATGAGGCAGTTCGAGAAAGGAGACGGAAGGAAAGAGGTGATGCTCAATCTGCAGATTCACTCCACCGGTGAGAAATAAAACGAGTCGCGACTTTGGTGCATAGTTGATGGCAGTGGCGATCTGGTGCTCGTACCAATCTTTTTTTACACGCATGGACTCGTCCACCGAGGGAAACTCCACCAGCGTGTTCACATGAGTGACTTGAAAAATCAGCGCAATCCCTAAACTCCCAATCAAATACACGTACAAATAAGCCAGGAGTACACTGCTCGCGGGAAAAAGTGTGAGGGGAAGGGCAAGAAAGACGGTAAAGTGAGCGAGCTTCAGGCTCACTTGTTTTATAATATCTTTTGGCTTCCAAGGTGTGTGCGCGTGACCGGCAAGCTTTGAGGTGAAAAGACGCTTAAGGTCTTCGATCCAAGCGATCTGAATAATGCCTAAAGAGTAAAGAAAAGGGGCATAGAGATATTGAAAGCGATGATGAGGCATGTGAGGAAAAGCGGGTGAGAAGCGCAGAAGATTTTTAGCGTGCAGGTCGTTATCGAGCTGTCCCACGTTGGGTTGAGCGTGATGAAGACTTAGATGGCGTAGGCGATACTGATCTGCACTGAAGCAAGCAATAATTTCATAGACCGTTATGAAACCTCTGTTGAATGTAGGCGATGGAGAAAGATTGCCATGAGTTCCTTCATGAAGCACATGGGTGCCACCGAGAAATAAAAAGATTCCTAAGAGTGTGAGCTCCAAAATGACGAGCTCACGGGGGGGGGCCTGAAGCAAGAGATAGTAGAGAGTCAAAATCGCCAGAATGATAACTGTCGCGAGCAGCTTTGGGATGGGACTGAGTTGTCGAGACTCTAAGTGCGCCTGAACTCGACGGCGAAGCTCTTTGGAGAAAGCTGATTGTCCTTGTTCAAACTGAACCCGATTCATAGGAAGTCTCGCTTGATACGTCGTTTTTTTAAATTGACTGGATCTTCATCGTAGTCTGAAAACTCGAAGCTGGGAAGGGTGCTGGTCAGACTCTCGA
>JAJTIF010000427.1 GCA_021299675.1 Pseudomonadota bacterium
AACCTTTAAAGGTGTGCGCGAATTCCTCTAGGGGCCAAGACCTCGAAGCACGGGAGTCCTGCGAGTTTCATCAAACAGAGTTGCCGCTCCTGGTTTGTCCGCAACTGCTGCGGGCCCGAGGAATGGGGCAGGTCGATCTCGCCCGCTGGGAGAGAAGAAATAAAATTGTTCGCGTGCGTGAAGTGAAGTCCAGGCCAGAGTTTTATGGTGAGAAACAAAGAAGAAGACTAAAAGAGTCGGTGAGGTTTTTGTCTCTTCTGTTCAAATCCGCAGGGCTTCTCGAGAGCTCAAGTGTTTGCAAAGATCGCTAAACTCAATTAATCTTAAATCATGAAGAGAATCATCTTATCCCTCACACTCCTGACCCTGATCTTTGCCCCGCTTGAGTCTCGTGCTCAAATGGATCCGAAAGCGAAAGCCTTCCTCACGGTCTCGGCTTATGGTGCTGCTGGTGGGGCCCTCTTGGGTGTGGCGAGTATGGCTTTCGGCACTTCTTCTCGTGCCATTGCTCAGGGTGCCTCACTTGGATTATACGCCGGCATTCTCTTCGGAACTTACGTGATTGTGTCTCACCACCAACGCAACAACGGTGGCTCATACGATCGCTCGACGCCCTATGATGCTAACGAAGGCTACGACGGTGACTACGGTGAGGAGTCAAGTGGTGACTCATCAGGTGGTGGCTTTTTTGATTCGAGCTATCGTGCGATTAAGCTTCAAACCACTCTGGCCCAGGCTTCAGAGTATCGAAGCTTTGAAACAAAAAAGGGAGGCCATCTGCCTCCCTTAAGCATGAACTTCGTTTCAATTAGTTTTTAATTTTCAAAAGTCCGAGTGCGCGCCCCAAAACGATTGAGATTTTCGGTCTCATCGTTATCGAAGTTAAAGGCGTCAGCAATGTGATCTGCCTCATTGAGCCCGTAGAGACGGAAAACTTTCACGAACTCTTCCTGCACGTTATCCAGCGCCACGATCCGCTTATTGGTTTCTTTGAGAAATTTTAAGGTCTCCACAAAGTGACAGATTCCCGAGGAGCCGACGAAATCAATGGCACCGAGGTCAATGGTGATTTTCGCATTAGGGTGCTGAGTAGAGAGATTCTGCAGCTCTTGCCTGAGAGGGATGGAGTACTCGTAGTTAAGATCACCTTCCATGTGGATCACGATATTACCTTGAGCATCACGAATCATTTTGGCCTGCATATTCCTCATCCTTTTTTGCCTCTTCCTGAGACAATAGACATGAATAATCGTATCATACGAGAGGAGGGTCTCGATTTGGCGGCAAAAATTTCGCCATTTGAGAGAGGAGAGTTATGGCCCGATTGATTTTATTGACGACACCGATCGGTAACATGGCCGATCTCACTGCTCGAGTCAAAGAAGCCCTACAGGTTGGTGTCCATTTTGCCGTGGAAGACTCTCGCACTTTTAGGGAGATGCTGCACAAGCTTGGCATCGATACCCAATCCAAGCACATCCTCAGTTTGCACGATCAAAGCAGTCAGGCGAAATGGGATCGATTGATTGATGTCATTCATCAAGGCCAGGACCTCTATGTCTGTTCTGAAGCAGGAAGCCCAGTCCTTTCGGATCCAGCTTTTCCCCTCGTTCGACTGGCCAGTGAGAAGGGAATACCGATCGAGAGCTACTCCGGGATCAGTTCCGTCACCATGGCGCTCGAGCTTTCAGCTCTGCCGCCGCTGCCTTTTCAGTTTCATGGTTTTCTACCCCGTGAAAGTGGCAAGATTGCCCAGTATTTTTTGGGTCTAGGACAAGGAACCCACATCTTTTTTGAGGCCGCCAATCGCCTGGAGGCGACGCTGGAGCAGGCCGTGGCCGCTTATCCTGATGCGGAATTTGCCGTGGTCAAAGAGATGACCAAGTCCTTTGAGCGGGTCTGGCGCTTTAAGGCCCAGGGCTATGAGCCCATTCATCTTGAAAATTTACGAGGGGAGTTTGTATGGCTGATGCATCTGCCGAACGACCCCAGGCCCCATGTGCCGGTAAAGATCAAAGAGCTGGCTCAGGAGATGGTGAAGAGCGGAGCCAATACCAAAAGCATGTCTAAACTTCTTGGGGAAATTCTTGATCGTCCTTCTAAGGAAATATACTCGGAAATTTCTCGCGGCGATAAATTATAGTGCAGAATTTTTAGAGCCGCTTAAGATAGAAGCATGAGAATTATCAATGAAGGTTAAGATCTTAGGTGGACACGGAGGAGTGACGATTGGGTGTCAGGCGACTTCTTACCTCATCGATGATCAGCTGCTGATCGACGCCGGTTCTGTCGCGTCAACGCTTTCGATTGAGAGACAAAGTAAGATCAATCACATTCTGATATCTCACCCGCACCTCGATCACATCAAAGATTTGGCTTTTTTGTGTGATAACTGTTTTGGCATGCGAGACAAGCCCTTCCAGGTTTTTTCTCACGCCACAGTTAAAGAGATCATCAAGACCCATCTTTTTAACGAAACCATCTGGCCCGATTTCACACAGCTGCCCACTAAAGAAAAACCAACGATTTCTTTTGAAGCTCTGGAACCTGAGAAAGTGGTGCAGATCGGAAACTATAAGATCATGGGTGTGAAGGTTCAGCACCCCAGTGATGCCATGGGATACATCGTGGAGCGAGAAGGGAAGTCGCTGCTTTTCACTCTCGATACTGCTCCCACCGAGCGCATTTGGCAGAAGGCGAAAGAGTACCCAGGGCTCAAAGCCATTTTCACAGAAGTCAGCTTTCCCAATAAACTGCAAAAAGTGGCCACGGCCAGTGATCACCACACGCCGCAGACCTTGGCCGAAGAATTAAGAAAAATGCCGCCCGGAATTCCGGTGGTGCTGACTCACATCAAGCCCAATTTCAGAAGTGAGCTCGAGCAAGAAATTGCGGAGCTCGACGAGCCCCGCATTCAGATTCTTTCAAAAGATGGGATGGAGTTTAACTTCTAGTTCAC
>JAJTIF010000138.1 GCA_021299675.1 Pseudomonadota bacterium
AAGAAGAAACTCTCCCAGGATATAGATCTCTGGTTAAATAAACAAAAAAGCTACCTCCCCGAAGCACGCTCCTTTCTCCTCGCAGTCAACCCTGCCAAGCCTCAGGATATCCCCGCTGCGATTAACGCTTTTAATCTCCTCTACCAAAGATCTGCCCATGAGTTTAACCAACTCTTCTCTCGCTACCTGTCACAGCTGGATGAGAAACAGAGAAAACATTTTTTTCATAAACAGCACGAGGACAATCAGGCGCTCAAAGAGCAGATCGGGAAGATGGATTTAGAAAAACTCGAAGAGCGAGTCGAATTTTTTAGCGGATCCCTGACTCCGGAACAGACGCCTTTGCTGAAGGACTTTCTGCCAGACTGGATCAAACGCTCAAAGCAGCGCCTGGAGAGACGACTCACTCTTCACAAAAAGCTGAAAGAGATTTTAAGCTCAAATGTGCTCAACCAAGAGGAGCTGGTGAACCTGGCCTTCAGAAACTATGTGGATTCAAACTTTGAGAATCTAGCCCCGGTGGTGAGTTTTCTTCAAAGATTCTCCGCAACCCTAACACCTGAGCAAATCAATCACCTGAATGAGCGCAGGAGCAAGCTCCTCGAGCTTCTAGAATCATTTAATAAGGCACAGTTTTAATCCGATAAGTTTCCATGCGGCTACTCCTCTTTCTTCTCCTTATTTCTCTGAACGCCCTGGCCATCACGGCGGGTGACGACTGCGCGACCATCGACCACCTCCGCCAGCACCCCAAGATGGGGCAATTCTGGAAAACGCCCCGCAATCAAGATGGGATGGGTTGGTGTTATGCCTTTCCTGCAGCAGATCTTTTAAGTGAGGTTATCAACGCCCCGGCATCAGCGGCCTACGTCTCCTACAACTACAATCAATCCGCTACCTGGGATTTTTCGTGGATCTGGAGATATACGGGTGTCCCACAGAATGCCCTGCAAGTAGAGGAAGGTGGCTACACCAGAGAGGCGATCAGGCAAACTGAAAAAGGCGGCATCTGCCTTGAGTCTGCTCTCCCGAGCGAATCCCAGCACACCATCCATGCCCATGATGCTCTTAAACAGGCCATGCAGGATCTAATCGAGTTGAGAAAAATGATTGAAGAAAAAAAATTAAGCCGGCCTCAGTTCGTGGACTGTGTGGATTGCAATAAAAAAATTCAAAGTAACTCTAGTCTTCAAAACTTTTTTCCCAATCTGAAAGCTGGGGAACTCTACGATGTGATCCAGGCCAACAGCTCGAGTTCGATCAACACCATGATCCACTCCCTTTCCGAAAAATTTTGCATGGCCTCTAAAAAACCTTTTCCAGGCCATCGAAAAGTCAAACTCCATAGACGGGGCTTCAATGGAGACCAGAAAACATTTGCACTGATCGATGATCTCCTGAAACAAAAAAAACCAGTCGCCTTCTCTACCCCCTTGGGGTTGATTGATGACACACGAGAGGGCCAGCATGCCATGACGATCATTGCGCGCCAAAAGCGTGGCGGGCAGTGCAAATACTTAGTTCGAAATTCTTGGGGCCGAGGGTGCAGCTACTACACCATCAAAGAAGTCTATGATGACTGCGTGGGCGAGCAGGGCGCGGTGTGGGTCACAAAAGATAGACTCAACCTCTTTATGGAGGATGTGACCTATGTGGACTAGCCTCCTGCTCTTCCTCTTCACAAGCCTCCCTGTGCCAGCGCAGGACTGCGGCCCCACGAAGATCCGTCGCCAGACCGAACCCCAGAAGTACCATGAAGTTGTGGTAAAGCTATGTGATGCTCAAAACGGCGTGCACTTTGCGAGTCCAGATTGCCAAATGATTGAGAGCTGCGTGCCGAAAAAAGAATTGTGGAAGCTACGAGCGATCCGCAGTGAAATTGAGAGCCCCGGTTTTGCCGTGTGCGAGATGAGCGGTGGCAAAGCCCACTTTATTGAAATCTGGCGTAAGAGCGAGTGGTATCAAACGGATGTGTGCTTCTTTGGGCCAGAGCGATTTATTGATAATGATCGCTTGTACCAAATCTATAAGAGCACCAAGCCTTAACCGCGCTTGAGCGCTTTATTAATTCCCTGAAGAATCTCAAACTGAATATCTTTGGCATCATCGAGTTCCGTGTGATCCAAAGGTGAAAGGATATTGGCGACTTTCGTGCGCGAGTGATTACGTGCCACGTGCGGCCCGTCGTTTAAGAAGAAGTCATTCTCACCAAAAACGTTAAGATGCTCTCCAACGTTTTGCGGAATGATGTCATTACCAAAACCGACGGCATCTAGGGTGGCGAGGAAATCAACTTTGCGGAAATTGTATTTTAAGCTATCCAGCTCGTCCGTCACTTCTTTAACCGTGTCCGCCCCAAGCGAGTGACCTACGAGGACAATGGGCTGACCGGCTTCTGTTTTCTTTATATGCTCGAGAATCTCTTCTTTTTGATCCCATCCATAGAGACGTGCTCCTTCAACGGCTTCGGCCATGCGCTCAACACCGGCGTAGCTTCCCTCAGACTTTGAAGGTGAGAACATCCACTGCCAGCCACTAACAAAAATAATGGCAGGCTTTTTTAAACTGCCGGTGAGCTTCTCGTCTTTAACCTCAACGGCTTTTTTTGTTTCTTCGATCGCTTCATCTTTGGCTACTTCTTTGGCGGCTTCCTTGGCCACAGCTTTTGAAGAATCGGCGAGGTCAGGTGTCGGAAGGTCAGGCACAGAAGGCGCAGGCACTGAAGGTAGAGGCATGGATGGTGCCGGTACACTCGCCGGTGCTTTTGCTGCTTGCGAGAGATCAACTTGATAGTCTTTACCAGGCTTAAGATTCTGCAGCTGATTGGCCGCAGGCAGGGCCCCTCGCTTGAGAGCACTGGTCTGGGGCTTGAGGGCCGGGGCCGTGTATGGGTTAAGATCAGTTTTCACATTTCTATTTTACACCCATAAGGCCTGTGACTCTGCAGGGCAAAGATCGCCGCCCTAAAGCCGACATTCAAAGTCGGAATTATGGACATTTTAAATTTTTACCCTATGATGGCCCTATGAAACCATACTCTGCTGCCTGTGAAAGAAACAAAGAACCTATCCTCCAGGTCCTCAAGACTGTCATCACACGTGCAGATAGAAGGCTCTTAGAGGTAGGCACTGGGACGGGTCAGCACGCGGAGTTCATGGCCCCCTACTTCCCTCAGCTAGAATGGCACCCGACGGATTTAGGGGAGAGGCTTTCGGACTTAAAAATCTGGCACCGCGACCTTCGGGCCAGTAACATCCAGCCCCCTCAGCGCCTGGATGTTAGCAAGGATGACTTCCCTAAACTCAAGTTTGATCTGGTCTTCACCGCTAACACCCTTCACATCATGCACTGGAAAGATTGCAAAGCATTCATGAAGCTCTTGGGAAATCGTCTGCGAGAAAACTCCCGGGCCATTTTTTATGGGCCCTTCAATTACGAGGGAAACTTCACTTCTGAGAGTAATCGAGAGTTTGATGCTCTCCTCAAGGAGCGGGATCCCTTGAGTGGTATCCGCTCGTTTGAAGACATCCACAACAACATGACCAAACATGGCTTCGAGTTGGTGGAAGACGTGGAGATGCCGGCCAACAACCGTATGCTCATCTTTAACCGTCTCAAGTTCATCGGCTAGATCTGTCGTGTTTTACTCAAAAGCCATCCTCCAATATGACGGATCGAATTACGCTGGCTTTCAGTGGCAAAAAAATGCTCACACCATTCAGGAAGCCATAGGCCAGGCCCTGGCCCTGAGTCACAAGGGCCAGTGCACCACCATGAGTGCCTCACGCACAGACTCAGGCGTCCACGCTCTCGAACAGGTGATCCGCATCACCAGCACCACTCCATTCACCGGACAGGATAATCTCGCGCGCCTCAACCACCATCTCCCTTCACAGATCAGAGTGCTAACGCTTG
>JAJTIF010000134.1 GCA_021299675.1 Pseudomonadota bacterium
CTTGATCTTTAGCGAAGAAGATTAAGATTGAATATCCAAAAGCGCCTGCACCACCGCCCGCCCTATCTCATGATTCATGAAGTAATCGAGCACTCAGCGACTCAGCTGAGTGCTCTCTACAAGCCTAGTGGCGAAGAGTTTTTTCTATTGGGTCACTTTCCCGGGACACCTGTCGTGCCGGGGGCGATCATGCAGGAGATGACGACGCAAGCAGCAGGGCTTTTGATCACCGAGCATCACTCTCCTGTACCTGATTACGATTCTGAGAAAACCAAAGGCTGGGCGCTCGGTGTACTGCGAGCGGTCCACGCGGCGAAGTATAAAAGTTTTGCCCGACCTGGAGATAAAATGCTGATCAAGGTCGAACTCTTGGATCAGCTTGAGAGTGTCTTTCGTTTCAAAGGCAAAATCACCGTGGATAACAAGGTGATCATTCATAATGAATTCAGTCTGGTGAATATCGAAGAAGATAAACTCAAAGGTCTAGCCTAAGACCTTTACCTCATACCCGGCTTCTTCTATGAGTTTTCTAATCTGTTCGGCTGGATAGGTTGTTTCCACACTCACTGTCTTGGCCTTGAGATCCGCCGTGGCTGAGAGCTTCTCATCGAAGTCTTTAAGCGCCTCGTCGATGTTACGCACACAGCTCATGCAGTTCATGCCTTCCACTTGAAATTTCATAAGATCTCCTTGGACTCCATCATGCACCTTCCCTGCGGGGGAAGGTTTAAGATAAGGGCTGAAAAAGGAAGACTGCATGAAAAAAACCATCCAACTCGACGTCTTAGGCATGACTTGTGCCTCCTGCGTCAGTCGTCTTGAAAGAGTCCTCAGGAAAGACCCCAAGGTCCTTGAGGCGAGTGTGAACCTGGCGACAGAAAAGGCGAAGGTGGTCAATGAAGATAGTTTGAGTGTCGAAGGTGTCATGGCCCTCGTGCGCAAAGCGGGCTACGAGCCCCGCCTGCCGCAGATTGATAAAAAGATGAAGAGCCTTGAGCATGAGAAAAAACAAATCCTCCTCTCCTCTCTTTTAACTCTTCCCTTAGTGCTTCCGATGCTCCTCCCCGGTCACTTTATGCTGCCCGGCTGGATTCAACTCCTTCTCGCCCTTCCTGTTCAGTTTTACATCGGCTCGCGCTTTTATATCTCTGCCTTCCATGCCATCAAGGCACGTTCAGCCAATATGGATGTGCTGGTGGCGATTGGAACCAGTTCGGCCTTCGGTCTCTCTATCTATCTGATGAAGAGTAGTGATCACCTCTATTTTGAAAGTTCATCCGTGATCATTACACTGGTATTAGTGGGGAAATATCTGGAGACTCGTGCCAAACAACAAACCTCTGAGGCGATCAGAAGCCTGCAGGCCCTGCAGCCTGAGAAGGCCCGGGTGATTGTGGACGGAATAGAAAAAGAGATCCCTCTCAAAGAACTCAGCCTTGCGAGCCGCGTGATGGTTAAGCCCGGGGAGCGCATCCCAGCGGACTCAGTCATAGTCGTGGGGGCTACTCAGGTCAACGAATCACACATCACAGGTGAAAGCCTGGCGGTGGAAAAAGCTGTCGGTGATAAAGTCATCGGCGGGTCGATTAACGGTGAAGGAGTCATTCACCTCTCGGTCACAGCTTTGGGAGCGGAATCAACGCTTTCAAAAATTATCCGTATGGTCGAAGACGCTCAAGCGGTTAAAGCGCCCATTCAGCGTCTCGTCGATCGAGTCAGTGAAATCTTTGTGCCCACGGTTCTAGTGCTGGCACTTCTCACACTTCTCTTCACAGGCTCACTCATCAACGCGATTGCGGTCCTGGTGATAGCCTGCCCCTGTGCTTTAGGACTGGCGACACCGACCTCCATCATGGTGGGCACGGGTCGCGCGGCAAAAGCAGGCATCTTGATCAAAGATGCTGAGGCGCTCGAGCTCACTCATCGTATCAACCTCATCGCCTTTGATAAAACGGGCACCCTGACGGAAGGCAAACCTGTGCTGAGTTTCCTTCAATCGTTTCAGGGCACAGACACTGAGAACCTAGCACTGGCCGCCAGTCTGCAAAGCGGCAGTGAACACCCTCTGGCGCACGCGATTTTAGCAGCAGCAGCTAAAAAAGATCTCCATCTAAAAAAAGCCGACTCTCTTAAAGCTTTACCTGGTCGTGGGATCGAGGGGCAAGTTGAGAGTCTTAGATATAGTCTTGGAAGTAAAAAACTTCTCACTGACACTGATTCCACTTTCTCTAGCGAGAGAGAAAAACTCGGTGAAACGGTTTCATTCCTTTTAAAAGATAACACCGTCC
This sequence comes from Pseudomonadota bacterium, assembly GCA_021299675.1. Classification (GTDB taxonomy): domain Bacteria; phylum Bdellovibrionota; class Bacteriovoracia; order Bacteriovoracales; family Bacteriovoracaceae; genus UBA6144. The sequence continues at coordinate 2,289 of JAJTIF010000134.1, forward strand.
TGGCCATGATGGGTTTCAGTGATGAGATCAAAGACAGCGCCCGACAAACTATAACTGCACTAAAATCGATGGGAATGACGACACTCATGCTCACCGGAGACAATCAAGGCAGTGCAGACCGAGTGGCCAAAGATCTTGGAATCGATCAAGTACGCGCGGAGCTCATGCCGCAGGATAAAGCGCGGCTGATCAGTGAGTTTAAAACCAAAGGCTTTGTGGTGGGCATGGTGGGTGATGGCATCAACGATGCCCCAGCGCTCGCAGCAGCCGACGTGGGCATGGCGATGTCTACCGGCACAGACGTAGCGATGCATTCGTGTGGCGTGACCCTCATGCGCGGCAATCCCCTGCTGATCGTCGATGCCATCTCTCTGTCTAAAGCCACCTACCGCAAGATTCAGCAGAATCTTTTTTGGGCCTTCATCTACAATGTGATCGGCATTCCGCTCGCGGCCCTGGGCTACCTCAACCCGATGCTGGCCGGAAGTGCCATGGCCTTCAGTAGTGTCAGTGTCGTGACCAACTCGCTCATGCTCAAGCGCTGGAAGCCGCAAGGAGAGAAGCGATGAACATCGGAGAGCTGGCAGAAAAAACTCAGTTGAACGCCAAGATGATCCGGCGCTATGAAGAGCTGGGCATTATTCCTAAAGCCAGCCGCAGCCTCTCGGGCTACCGGCAGTATGGAGACAAAGACGTCAACGTGTTGATCTTCGTCAAACGCGCCCGCGCCTTGGGCTTTTCCATGAAAGACATCAAGCAGCTCTTAAGTCTTTGGCGCAATAAAACTCGCTCCAGCGCTCAAGTCAAAAGTATTGCGATGAAGCACCAGCAAGAGCTCACGCAAAAGCTCACAGAGATTCAGGCCATGCTCAAGACCATCAATCACCTCGTCCACAACTGCCATGGGGATGACAGACCTGATTGCCCGATCATCGAGGAATTGAATAAGCCCTGAATAAGATCATCGCAGGAAACTTTTATCCTGCTTCCATTTTTCTTTTAAGATCAAGAAAAAGGGGATCCACCAGATGAGATCATTGAAGAGGATGTTAAGCCCAAAGCCTGGAGTAAAACGCCCGGTCCAGAGCGCTTGTGCGAAGCCGATCGGTCCAAAAATTTTCCCTAGAAACCCAACCAGCACGATAGGAAAATGTTTGATGGGATCACTGGCCGCGATCCAGTAGCCTACTCCGTAGACTCCCACAATCATTCCTACACACTGCCAGAGCTCAGGATAATTAGGTTGCTCCATGCCCGCGAGATCGAACATGAGGCCTGGAAAAAAAATCACAAAGGCTCCCCACAATAGGTTGTAGATACCGGCGGCTTTTAAAACGAGTGCATTCATGATTCACCTCTAGCTTAAGGGAACCGCAATTATTAAGAAAACTCAACAAAGAAAAATTCAGTCAAATATTAAGCGCGGTCTATTGTTTAACAATCCCTTGGACAAAAAAGTTTAAATCAAATTTAAAGCCACCTCTATGAGTCCGGCAAAATTTTTGTCTAATAAAAAATGAGCAATCGGTCGATAATTAATCTCAAAACAAAAAGGTGATGCGAGTCATGAGAAATGACCCCCATATGGCTCTCGTCTTTGGAATGCCCAAGCAGGCCAAGAAGCTCGGCGCCTCACTGGCCGATGTGACTCCAGCGGAATTAAACACAATCTTAAAACAATTAAGTCGATCCCAGAAAAAGGAGAAATCTGCATGAACGATAGCTTTTTAAAATTCTCAGCGCCTTTTATAAAATCGGCCAAAGAAACCTTTAAGACGATGATGAGCACGGAGATTACACTTCATTCCCCGAAGCTCAAAGATAACACCCTTTCCACCGGTGACATAACCGCACTAATTGGAATCAATGGCACCATCGAACGCAACGGCAAGGTTGACGAGTTCCGAGGACTGCTTGCTCTCTCCTTTCCCGAAGACGTCTACCTCAAGCTCGCCTCTCGCATGCTCGGGGAAGAGTACAAAGAGTACACCGCCGACATCGCCGATGCGGGCGCCGAGTTCACCAACATCATTCTTGGAGCTGCCAAACCCGAGCTTTTGAAGATCGGCATCAAATTAGGACTTACGACTCCGTCGACGGTGCGCGGCCGCCAGCATGAAATCCAGTACCCAAAGACTGGGATCATCGTGGAAACCAATGTCACCTGTGATCTTGGGAATTTTTTCATGGACCTCTGCTACCAAGATACAAACCTCAAATAAGGAGACCCCCTCATGTTTACCAAAGAATCAAAGATCCTCGTGGTGGACGACATGATGACCATGAGAAAGCTCATGTCCAAGGCCCTGCGTGAGATGGGTTTTGAAAACATCGTGGAAGCGGCCGACGGAAACCTCGGCTTCACGGCCGTGCAAGAGCACTCCCCCGCACTGATCTTCTCCGACATCAACATGCCCAACTGCAATGGCATCGATCTTCTCAAACGCATTAAGGCGGACTCCCGCTTTAGACACATCCCCGTGATCATGGTGACGGCCGAAGCAGAGGGAGCGATGGTGAAGGAAGCCATTCAAAGCGGCGCCGATCAGTACGTCATCAAACCCTTCGACAAGGAAATGCTGACGGCGAAGATCGAAGTGGTGAAGAAGAAATACACGAAGGCGGCTTAGCTCACCACGCGCGTTTTAATTGAACGCGCGAGCTTCGAGATGTCCTGGGCCAGAGACTGCGCAAACTGTGAGTTCACGTCCATGACGAGATAACCGATTTTATCATCGGTGGACAAGAACTGGGATTCGATGTTGGCGCCGGCCTTGGAGATAAGACCGTTGATCTCGCCCAGCACCCCAGGCTCATTGCGGTGAACGTTGAGAATGCGATTGGTGCCCGTCTTGAGAGGAAGCTCGACGTTAGGAAAATTCACAGCGCCCAGAGTGGAGCCGATCGAAAGGCAGCGGCGCAGGCTCTCAGAGACCTCGTAGCCGATGTTCTTTTGGGCTTCTTCCGTGCTCCCACCGATATGAGGCGTGAGGATCACATTCGAGAGTTTTTGTAGCGGTGAGAGAAATTTTTCTTTATTGGAGGCTGGCTCGGTTGGAAACACATCCACCGCACAGCCCGCCACATGCCCACTCTTGAGCGCTGCCACCAGATCATCGATCACCACCACTGTCCCGCGGCTGGCATTGATGAGAAAACTCCCCTTCTTCATGCGTGAGAATTCTCTCTTCCCTATTAGGTTCATGGTCTCCGGGGCTTCCGGCACATGCAGAGTCACGAAATCAGATTTTTCTAAGAGCTCATCTAGGCTTCCAGCAGAATAGGCGTTGCCCAAAGGGAGCTTTTTGATCACATCGAAAAAAATCACTTTAAGACCCATGGCTTCAGCGAGAATACTGACCTGTGCACCGATGTGCCCGTAGCCCACGATTCCCAGCGTTTTTCCGCGCACCTCGCGCGAGCCTTCGGCCGACTTCATCCACTCTCCGCGGTGGGCCTTCATGTTGCGATCCCCGAGCTGGCGTGAGAGCGAGATCATCTCGGCGATCACCAGTTCAGCGACCGAGCGGGTATTGGAGTAAGGCGCATTGAACACAGCGACGCCATGATTTTTAGCACTCACCAGATCGACCTGATTGGTTCCAATACAAAAGCAACCGATACTGACCAGCTCCTGGCCGCAGGCCTTGAGTACGCGGTCGGTGATTTCCGTTTTGGAGCGGATACCGATGGCGGTGTAATTGGGCAAAATCCGGATCAGCTCATCCTCGTCGGGAGCATGGCTCAGAGTATCAACCTCATAGCCCAGGGCTTCGAGCTCGCTTTTAGCGACGGGGTGGATGTTTTCAACTAACAGGACTCTAAATTTTGTTTGATTCATAGAGATATTTTAGCTCCAGCCTACAGGGTTTACTAGCAGGATTTTGTAGCCGACCAGAACCATCAATTGCCACCTCAAGCTATCTATTTTTTGGATCGCAATCATGAATTAATCTCTATTTTCACGCCCCCACAGCTTTGCTAAAAAGCCTCTACACACATACGCACAGGAACATTCTATGAAACTATCACTCGCTCTCATCTCCCTTCTCTTCTCTCTCTCTGGAGTGGCTTGCGTCGAGGAAGTTCAAAAGCAAATCGAGGAAGTTTATAACACCAGCTACTACCTTGAGATCTCAAGCGACGAGGAGAAACAACTCAAAGACCTTCACCTCATCAGTGAGTTTATTTTTGTCGCAGATCAGAGTGCTCTGCAAAACCCAGAAACTGCTGCCTACGCGGCTGACTCCTCAGCCCCCGGCTGTTACGGATACGAGTATGTGCTCTTTGATAAAAAAGACTGCCGCCTCCTGGCCTTCGGCGGCGGCTTCTGCGACTAACCTGGTCGCTTGACCACAAAGATTTTTGTCTGCTTGTCGCTGTGAAAAGTTAAAAACACAAAATCTTCGCTGATGAGATCCGGGTGCTGTAGCTTCCCGGACTCCACCTCTTCGGCGATGAGCTGCGCCTCACTCTCAGTGGTACACAAGACAAGATACTTGCGATCCTTCATCACCGGGATGGGAAAAAGGTAAATCCGTCCCTCAATTTTTGTGGTTTTTAACTCTCTCACTTACTCACCCAGCATCGTCGTGGCCATCATGCCCAGCCCCAGAGTTGCCGGCAGTGTGGCATAGAGAGCTTCTTCGATGCACGATGAGGCAAACGACTTCTCGAGAAAAAGATGATCGTATTGGTGAGACTTGCAGCTGGGGATCGAGTCAATTGAAACACTGGCCAGAGTGAACAGGTCGATATCCAGCCCCGCCGTCAATTTTGATTTATCAGGCCCACCCCAGGAGTCGAGGCTTGAACCACGTAAACGGTCGGGTGCTGAATAATTTTTCACGCACGCGCGAATGATAGGCGCCGAACTCGCCAGAGTTGCTGCTAAGCCCTCTTGTGCCAGTCGAGGGAGCGACTTGAAAAATTTAAGGTTATTCAGACCAGAGCGAGTGATCGCAAACACCGCCATGAAATCCAGGGTCGAGCCAATGAAGGAGGTATCATACTTGGCGCGAGTGCAGGCGAGCATACGATTGAGGTTTGGATCTGCTTTGAGCTCACGTGGACCGACCCCAACTGACTGGATGAATTCATCCACCGTGCCGTCATCGTAGAGTTCCTGGAACATCCCACTTTCAAATTTTGTGGCCTGCAGTCGACCTTGAAAACGCTGCCGATCAATACTCTTAGTTTGAATATATTTGGCAATGTCTCGCTCGAAGAGCGGCACGCGATGGCGGTCAAAGCGCAGTGGCGCGGGGCTTACTTTGAGATCAAGGTGCAAAAGTTCATCGTCACTCAACGGCTGGTTAGTTTTCTTGGAAACCACCACGCTCCGGTGGCTCTCCACTAACTTGAGCAACTCTTTAGAAGAGAGAAAAGGCAGGCTACGCTCCGTGAAGGCAACCAGTGCATGAAGGTTCGCCACCGTCTCCTGATTCATACAATCACGAAAAAACTCTTTTTGGATCAGGGGATTTCGTGTCCTCAAGTTCTCCACCTTATAATCGGCGGGGTCGTAACGTGTCACTGTCCCGGTGTGATTGATCATCATTTTACTGATTTCGGCACGGATGAGTGTACACTGGCGCAGGATCAGCTGGGCTTTGCGCTGATTGAGCCAAACCAGAGTTGAGACTTGTCTGATTTCTTTGAGCGCCTCAGGGGAAGCCAGAATCTCTTGAGAATAGTCCGACAGGCAGAGAGTTTTATCTTGGTAGAGTTCCACAGAACCGTGGTGGAGATGATCTTCGAACAGGCCCTGACCTGTTAACTGGTACTGCTTTTTCTTCAAACTCTCGGGCATTTTTGAAAAGCGATGTGAGAACTGACGGTAGTGCTCCAGGCTCACAGCCCCACACATGTGGCCTCCGGACGAGAGGTTATTAACGACGAAATTAAACACCCCCGTGGCGCGGGCACTCTGAGACACAAAGAGACTGAAAAAGAGCACCAAAAAGAAATTCATGCTTTGATTCTAGTGGGAAAAAGCAAAGCCCCGCTAAGAAGTGTAATACTTACACACCTAAGCGGGGCTTTAAGTAGTTATTATTCTTCGATCGTGCGTGAGGCACGGCCTCTTCCAGCGGAGCTTCTCTGAGGAAGATCGAGGCCCAGAACCGAGCGCTCAATACTCACAATAGAGCCTCTGATCGGATTTTGAGCGACTTGTAGGCTATGATCATTGAAGCTCAATTCATGCACAGCACCCTCCAGCTTTTCACTGCCCTTATCGGTCACCACTAGCACGTAGCCTTGGTTCGGTCCTGTTTGCTGAACCTCAGTGTAAACAACAGTTCTGTTTTGGGGGATCTGCAGGTCTGCTCCGTAGAGCGTACGAGTCACCATCTCCCGGCGGAAATCTGCCTCAACCCCGCGGCTGGTGCGCTCACTTGAACCAGGAACGATGACTTCCTCTTCCACTTTATGCGCGATCGAAACGCGCAATTGTTTGGGTCTCAGCGGGCTCACGTGCGCATGGAAAAAACCAGTGGTGACGTATCGTTCAGTCTCTCTTTCGACCACGCGGTTATACACGATACGGCCATCTCTTGGGGGCTGGTAGACGGCATTGACCCAGCCGGTGCGGGAGTTGGCATCGGGGATCACCGCCGCTCCAAACTCCGGGGCCCAGCTTCTTCCCTCCTGCCAGCGCACCACTTCCACCTCACGGTAGGCATGGGTGCTGAGGATATTGCGAGACTCAAAAGTACTAAACTCTAAGCCGGGACGATTGTCTGAGAGTTGGAATTTGACTGTACCGTTTTTCGTTTGAATGTTCAGGGCGCGCGTCCAGACACCGTCCATACTCACATAGACATCATCGATCGCCTTCGGGCTGAATTTGTAGTGTTTGGTGAAGAGGCTCACACGCTGCTTAGGGGTCTGATCACTGGCGCGGATCAATTTCCCATAGAGACTCGCCCCCGTGATCGCGGCGAAGCTTGGGAGACTTAAGAGAGTGGTGGTGAGAACCAGAAGCGACGACGTGAGTTTCATAAAGACCTCGATGGTTTGTGTGTGCCACCGAAGTTTAGTCAATCGTCAAAAAAAATGTGGGCGCTTGAATTTTTTACAGAGGGCTCAAAGCAGTAGGTCTTCACGCTTGTGAAAACCTACTGAGAAATCACTCTTTAGTAATTCTTGGTCCAAGTATGGTAGCTCTTAAAAAATTCTTTTGCCTGCCCCATCATCATGGCCTTGGTAGGGTGTCCTTCCATCGGCTTGATGCCCACTATCGCCTTGGCAATTTTAGCGTGGTGGTGCTGTTCGCAGTGGTGCTTGAACTGATCTTTGGCGACCCCTGGGCCCATCAAAAAGACTTCTTGAGCGCTGGTGAGTTTTTCGGCCACCGAATGGTAGAACTTTTCTCGGTGGGCTTCATCTTTGTCGCCATGAGCCATGAGTTTGGTCTCAACCACTTCATTAGGTGTGAATTCATAGATAAAGGCGTGCTGTTTATCGATCCAGACTGAATAATATGACATAGAAGGCTCCTTGGTGGTGATGAGTAGATGCTAACCCCCAATAAAAGGATGAAACATAATCAAGATCAGGTTTTCCCCAGATCTTTGTGAGCTTCCAAATGACCTTTCTCCTCATTCAGTTCTTGTTTTTTTGAAAAAAACCAGCATAGTGGCTGTCTTTCTAGGAGATCACATGAAACTGACTTTTTGGCTAAGCCTTCTCTTGGGCGCCACCCTCTCAAACGCTTTTGCGCAAGAGACTAAACCGGCCACGGCCAGCAAGCCGTTGAGTGAACAAACTTTTCGTGAGCGCTTGGGCGCTGGCTACTTTTTCTTCTTCGATGGCCCGAACCTTGAAGACGGAAGAGATCTGGTCACCAACCGCACAGGTCTCACTAAAAACCCCATCAACTCCTACTACATCTTCCAGTTCAAATATAAACTCACGGAAAAATACTTCCTCGATTTCCAGCCTGGCGTCCAGCATTGGTACACGCGTGTACCGCGCGCTCGCTTCGACCGCATCCGCATGGGGATCTCTGGTGTGCTGTGGAAGTCAGGGGACTGGAGCCTCAACGGTGCTGCCAACACCGATCTTCCCTATACGGGCTACACCGCCAGCGAGCGGACTCTCGTACTCTCACCTGGTCTATTTGCTGGACTATCCTATCGCCCGACGCAGTCGCGCTGGAGCCTTTACGTGCTGGTCATGCCCCGGGTGTGGTTCTACCAGGATCGCTACGCCGTCGAACCCGAGTGGCTTGCCGGTAACCGGGACCCAGGAGAGAAGTTCGAGTCGATCATGCAGTTCACTCCTACCGTCAACTACGCCATCAACGATACCTGGGGCCTGCGCTCAGGGTTGGGTTTAGATTTTCGTAAATGGGTTAAAGATGATTGGAGCACATGGCGCCGCTGGGACACCCCACTCACCGCCGGCGTGACTTATGCTCACTCAACCGCATTTAACGTCTATGCCTATTTCCAAAGCTTTCCCTTCGATGGCCGCAGACCGGGCCTGAACCGGGAGCCTTTCAATGGATTCCGAAGCGACACCTCAAGCTTTGGCATGTGGCTTTCAGGTACAGTCTTCTAAGACTGAGGAAAAGGAAAAGTGTGCAGAAAGTAGCCTGTTTCAGTGTGCATGATTTTGAGA
>JAJTIF010000108.1 GCA_021299675.1 Pseudomonadota bacterium
AAAATTACAAGCAAGGTCGTTTATCAGAGAATGACTGCCCCGAGAAGCCCCTTGAGCTTTTTACTCAGTGGCTGAAGGAAGCCGTGACTTCAAACTGTGATGAGCCCAATTCGTTCACGCTTTCTACGCTTAAAGAGGGCAGACCAGCTGCTCGAATCCTTCTGCTTAAAGCCGTGAGTGAAACCGGACTCACATTTTTTACAAACTACCTCTCTCCCAAGGGAAAACAGTTATCAAGCCAACCATTTGCGTCTGCAACATTCTTATGGCTACCTCTAGAAAGACAGATCCGCGTGGAAGGTCTTGTGGAAAAAGTCTCGTCTCAAGAGTCCGATGAGTATTTCAATCGCAGGCCCTACGGCAGCAGGATTGGTTCTCTAGCATCCCCACAAGGTGAAGTGGTGGAGTCTCGCGAATTTTTGGAGAAAAAGTTTCGTGAGTTCACTGCAAAATATCCTGAGGGTTCTGTAATACCACGACCAGAAAATTGGGGAGGGTACATCCTAAAGCCTCAGCTCATAGAGTTTTGGCAAGGACGGGAAAATAGACTCCACGACCGCGTACAATATTCCCAAGGTACCCAGGGATGGACTAAGAGGCGACTGGCTCCTTAAAAGAATTTTTCGCCAGAAAGATCCAAAGTTGTGACAGGGATAATCCCCATACAGCTCCCACTATCACATCGAGGGGAAGGTGCACGCCGAGGAAGACGCGTGAGTAGGCAATTGAAAATAAAAAAATCCAGACAATAAATTTAAGCGATTTCGGTACTACGCCGAAGGCCATTAAAAATGAGCCCAACGCAAATGAGTTTGCGGCATGAGATGAAAAAAATCCATTCTTGCCACCGCAGCGCTGACCGAACTGTATAATAGAATCCTTTAGTTCTTGCATATGGCAGGGACGAATTCGGCTAAACAGATTTTTAAAAAAATATGACGTAGAGGAATCGCTCAGAGCCATAAGAAGCAGAACGTAACCAACAACGATGAAAAAATTTCTTCTAGATTGTTGCTGGTAGACGAAGAAAAGTAGTAAGCCTGCTATTGGTAACCAGGGAGTAAAGCTAGAGATAAAAATCATGAACTGATTGAGAGTATGGGACCGGGACCCTTGGAGCAGGAGAAAAAGACTTTTTTCCCATTCAAATAATGGCACTACAAGCTACCCATGATTTTTTTAATTCTCAGTCTAATAACATTAATGACTGCTTCAAAGATGATGTTTTTTCCCATCTTAGAAGCTCCCTCGGTTCTTTCCCAGAAAACAATCGGAAGCTCAAGACAAGGCAAACCCGTACTCCATACTTTAAACTTGAGTTCGATCTGAAAGGCGTATCCAACCGAGAAAACATGATCAAGCTTTAAGGCCTTAAGTGCCTTAGAGGTGTATCCGTTGAACCCGCCGGTGGGGTCCATGAACGGAATTCCAGTGATGATACGAGTGTAAATAGAGGCTCCATAAGAGAGAAGTAGCCTAGAGAAAGGCCAATTCATGATACGAATACCTTTGATGTACCGAGATCCAACCACGAGGTCATACTTACCTAGGTTCTCTAGGAACTCGGGAACGGTAGCTGGATCATGTGAAAAGTCACAATCCATCGTGACAACTTTTTCGTACCCATTCTCAAGTGCCCAACCAAATCCTCTGATGTAAGCAGTTCCTAGTCCAAGTTTTCCCTTACGCTCCAGAAGATGAAGCCCTGGAGTAGATGATTGTAGGTCCTTAACAATTTGAGCCGTTCCATCGGGAGAACCATCGTCAATAATTAAAACATGGGTCGCGGGAGTTTTCTCTTTCAGCTCTTGAAGCATACGAGATATGTTGCCACGTTCATTGTAGGTCGGAATAATGATGAGAGACTTTGAAATAGACAAAGATAGATCCTTTTAAAGGTAGCAGGGCCATGATTTCACGTGATCAGTTTTTTGACAAGATTTTGCCAGTCTGTTTAGTCGCTTTTCTCCTGACGACACATCTCATTGTAGCTCTCGGGACAGAGTTGTCCCATGATGAGGCTTATTATTGGCTTTATTCAAAGAATCTGGATTGGGGATACTTTGATCACCCTCCTATGGTTGCATGGCTTATTAAGATCACCAGCTGGCTTGGTGGAGAAATCGGCGTAAGACTAAGTTTCATTTTGGGCTTAGTGGGCTCCGGTTATTTGCTTCAGACTGTTATTCTCAAAGAGAATCGATGGATCCTTTGGTTGGGCTTGAATATTTTTCCACTCATAAGCTTTTCAGGCGTGTTTGCTCTGCCGGATGGAGCTCTACTTATCTTCAGTGCCCTTTGGATTGTTGCCTTAAAACTTAGCTTGGACCAACAAGGGTTCCGCGGTGCCCTACTGGTAGCGGTAGCAACAGCATGTTTATTTTACAGTAAGTATCATGGCATCTTTTATGTTTTGGCTACGATCATTGCCGTCCCACAAATTTTGGGACGAAAGTATTTTTGGATCTCGGCACTCCTAGCATTGGCTCTGTATTCACCCCATCTCTATTGGCAGTGGAGTCACGACTTCGCTACTTTTCGCTACCATTTTATAGAGAGACCAAAGATAGAGATGGGGTTTAGGCAACCCGCTGAGTTTTTGGCTGTTAATTTCATTCTCATTGGAACCCTTGTAGCTCCTTATCTGTGGAGGGAATTCTTCAGGAAGGTGGCCCAGAGTTCATTCGAACGTAGCCTTAAGAGCATGACAATTGTGATTGTTGTTTTCTTTTTCTATTCAACCCTTTCAAAAAAAATGGAAGCCAACTGGACTGTCGCTGCTGGACTTAGTCTGCTCGTGTTTATTTGTCTGAAGCCCAATAATTTTAAAAGAAATAAAATTTTTCAAGTTCTAGCGTCCTTGAGTTTGCTATTGGTGTTTACGGCAAAGCTTGGACTTGTGAGCCCGGGACTCCTCCCGATAAAGCGAATTGGCGAATTTCATGGATGGGAAAAGTGGGCGAAAGATATTGAGCAGAATAACAAGGGTTGTACTATTGCCGCTAACCGATATCAATACGCCTCAAAGCTGAGTTTTTACCTCGGGAAAGATGTTACCGCCCTGAACGTTAGTTCGCGTAAAAATCAGTTCGATTTCTGGGATAGATCCTACTTAAAAGGCCAAACCCTTTGCTGGGTAGCTGAACAAGAGATCTTTCCTGGAGAAACAATCCTTACTCCTACAGGGCAAAAACTAACGTTAGTGAAGGGAGTCCCCTTTGAGCTTATAATGAGTTACAAAGGGATCTAGATGAAGCTAATAAGAAAGATTAAGAATACATACAGTCGAGTGTGGATGCTATGTTGGCTTCAGGCTTTGTTTGCTGTCTTCGGGTTTATCGGAGAATCAGTTGCTGGCCGCTTTGTTTTAAATCTCACCTTTGTATTGCAGTTCTCTCTTTTAATTGTTGCGCTTAATTTTCATCTGAAAGCCCTAAAAAACTTGCTGAATAGTTTCTGGAGCCTCACATTTTTGCTGCTACCCTTCTACGTGATTGCACTCTCGCGAAATTATTTTGTTCTCGACAATCAATTGACTGCCACGTGGTACGCGATTGCTGCATTTATTCTCGCCCTTGTTGCCTGGCAAATTTCAACTCCACTTTACTACCCCATGATTCAATGGTGGGAATACGATTTTCGTTTCCGCCCAGACATAAAAATTGAAGTGGATGTCGATAGCGAAAATTCCTACGATGCAAGGTTGTCTGACCTGCGTCGCAGTGGCGGCTGTGTCGTTATGTTTCAGTCTGTACCGGTTGGTACCGTTTTTACCGTTAAAACAGATGTGGTTAATAACAAATTTAAAATCAAGGCAGAGGTTATCAGTAGAAAAGAGCCAATCTTGGGTCGCGGTTTTATCTACGGTGTAAAATTTCAAAGTGAAGATCTAGAGCAGAAGCAGAGGCTAAAGCTTCTGGTTAACTATTGGTATGAGACAAAAAAATCTAAATCAAGATCAAAGCTTGAAGCCGTTAAATCTTAATCTCACAGATCACTTTTGGTTTATGCGCTCAGCAATCGAAGAAGCTGAGAAGGCATGGAAGGGAGGTGAAGTCCCAATCGGCGCCTTGATCGTTGATGATAATGGCGTAGTAATTTCAAGGGCACATAATTTAAAAGAAAGTGTTTCTAATCCCTGTGGGCATGCTGAAATAATAGCTATTCAAGAGGCAGCCAAAAAGAAAGCTGATTGGCGTCTTACTGACTGCACTCTTTACGTCACCCTTGAGCCCTGTCCCATGTGCTTATCTGCAATAGGCCAAGCCAGAATAAAACAGGTGATTTTTGGTGCGTATGATTCAAAGGGTGGTGCTATCAGTCTTGGTTATCCACTGCACAAAGACCTTCGTCTCAATCATCGCTTTGGAATGATGGGTGGTGTTTTGCATTTCGAGTGTTCACGGATTTTGTCGCAGTTCTTTAAGGAAAGAAGGCCACTTAAATCTAATGCATCACAAAACGCATAGACTTTAATCGCTAATTTATGTTAAAACATTCGTTCTTTTCAACTGGAGATGTGTCCGAGTGGTTGAAGGAGCACGCTTGGAAAGCGTGTAACGGAGAAATCCGTTCGTGGGTTCGAATCCCACCATCTCCGCCATTTTATTTTCAATTTTAAGGCCATTTCAAGAAAATTTGTAAACCTGCGGACCCTGGTCCAGAACTAATATTAATTTAATAATTTCAGTCATTTATTAAAATTTTTTGGGCCGTACTCAAAAAGAGGCAAAGGGCTTTTAATTTTTTAAAACAACCCAAACTTCACCCATTGGGTGACACCCATATATAAGTTAGATCATAAAAGGTCATAAAAAAACCGCCGAAGATCTTGGAGGTTTTTTAAAATAAGAATGTCTTGGGTATTTAGGTGTTATCCGCTCTTGCGTGATTTTTTATAGGGCTTCAACTTGTGGGATATACCCTTCGTTTCGTTGGTTTTAAGTTTGGCGATGTAATGTTTTAACGATTTGTAATCTGAGTGTCCACTCTGGGATTGTGACCTCCCCCCACTCATGCTCGAACTCTCATGTTCACAACCTGACTTGATCCCTCTATCTTTTTCAACTCAAACTGCAAAGCAAATTCTGCAGGTGTCTTGCCTCCAAGTGAGCTATGCGGTCTGATTTCGTTGTACTCTCTTCTCCATGCTTCGATACATTTTCTCGCCATCTCCAGATTTACAAACCACGTTGCATCCAAACAACCAAATCTAAACTTGCCGTTAAACGATTCTGTAAAACCGTTTTGTGTGGGTTTTCCTGGCTCGATAAAATGCAATTTAACTCCCGCATAGTCTGCCCAGGTTGCCATCGCCTTGCTCGTAAACTCACTTCCGTTATCAGACACTAAGACCTCTGGACAGCGTCCTCGCCACTTTAATTTTGTTAATAGCCTGGCCACGTCTTTACCTTTGATCGTTGTGTC
>JAJTIF010000088.1 GCA_021299675.1 Pseudomonadota bacterium
CGCTTTCTGTTTTCGTTTTTAAATCAGGACGCTGGTCTTTTCCAGATTGATTTTGATCAACTGGATTCATCTACTGTCGAGAATTGCATAGAAAGTTGTGATGTGAGAGGGAATCTTAAAAGACTTAATGGTAAAAAATGCACTTCCGGTGAATGGGAAAAAGATAAGGTTGGTAAATCTTTTCAGCTATTTTTTGCAATTTTTCCTGAGTTTGGGGTTTTGATAAAAAACCTCCACACAGAACCCGATATTAGTATTGCAAATGCTGAAATACTGGTCGGAGAAAAAACCTCAACATCTAATTTCTTAAAAATTAAGGCAAAAATTGACTCAATTAATCGATTAAGATGGACAAGGGGTCTAAGCAATAATGAGAAGCAAGCAGGTGTTTCGATTCTTGGAACAATTTCTGAAGCTTTGATAGAAATTGCTATGGAAAGTTTAATAGACAGTGAAAAGTTTTTCCGAAGTCAGCACCAAGATGTTCAGTCATATGGTGATTTTGTACTAATGTGTCTTCCTAACAATTTATGGCTTTCTGTTAAATCTAATTATGCTAGGGAGAGGTTGCTCGCATCTGGTTTCTCTTCAGACATTATCGGAGTTGGATTTTTTACTGATTATAAAGAATTTACGAGTCGTTCTAAAATACGAAATTTTTTAAAAGTAGGTTTTCTGGCTATGTATGTACCTGACATCGCTATTTCTGAAGAACAACTTGATATAGGAGTTAGTACTTTTCAACAACTAGAGGATTTTTATCGAGAGACCGGATTTCCGAAAAATATAAACGGAAAACCTTTTTTACGTCCTATGTCACAACTTCACTCTGACTTATCCAGTTTACTCCAAATCGAAGATACGAGTAAAAGAACCATCGTAAACTTCTAATGTTGCAAGATTCTGCTCGACTTAGGTAATTGTTTGGCTACCGTCAAAAATTTGATGTTTACAGTATTTGACATACTTCTTAATCTTTAAATTGCCGGGCAAATTACAGGAGAAGATATGCAAGACGTTTCTGAAATCCTCATCAATAAAAGAATAAAACTAGGCCTTACCCAAAAAGAATTTGCTGATGCTATTGGCCTTGGGATTGATGGCGATAGACAAGTTCGTTCTTGGGAAAAGGGAGAACATGTCCCATCTAAGGAATATGTTGAGAGAATTGAAAAGTTTGCTCCAGTTTCTCCTTATCATCAAGACCCTAGTAAAAAATATAATTTTGGTTTTATTGATCTTTTCGCTGGAATCGGTGGTGTTCGGATTCCATTCCAAGAATTGGGGGGGTACTGCGCCTTTACCTCTGAGTGGGATAAATTTGCTCAAAAAACGTACAAAATCAATTTTGGACATGAACCTTCGGGGGACATTACAAAACTAAAGCCTGATGAAATACCAAATCACGACATTTTGCTTGCCGGATTCCCATGCCAAGCGTTTTCTCAAGCAGGGTTGAAGAAAGGTTTTGATGATACGAGAGGTACTTTGTTTTTTGAAGTTCAAAAAATTCTAGTCCATAGGCGACCCAAAGCCTTTTTACTTGAAAATGTTAAGCAATTAAAAGGCCACGATAAAGGAAGAACACTAAAAACAATTGTAGATGTATTAACCGGAAATTCTGAAATCGATCCAAAAGAACTTGCAAAACTTGATATGTCCAAAGAGGCTAAGAAAGCCTTGGGTACAAAACTCAATTACTGGGTGACTTACAAGGTTTTGAGGTCAAATGACTTTGGGGTTCCTCAAAAAAGAGAACGTATCTATATCGTTGGATTTGACAAAGATCAGTTCCCAGAAAATTTCGACTTTGAGTCCTGCTTTTCATATCCCGAGCCAGTTAAAGAGAAAGTTAAGGTCGGTGACATCCTTGAGAAAAATAAATTTGTTGATTCTAAATATACTTTGAGTGACCGTCTTTGGAGTGGACATAAGCTTAGAAAACAGATGCATGTTGAGAAAGGTAATGGCTTCGGTTACAGCTTGTTTAACAAAGAAAGCGATTATACAAACACCATTAGTGCTCGCTATTACAAAGATGGAAGTGAGGTCTTGATTGACCAGGCTGACGTCAAAAAGAATCCAAGAAAGCTGACTCCAAGAGAATGCGCAAGACTTCAAGGCTTTCCTGAAGATTTCATTATTCCGGTCTCTGACTCTCAGTCTTATAAGCAGTTTGGAAACTCTGTTTCTGTGCCTGTGATCAGAGCAGTAGCGAACAAAATAGTTATGACTTTGAGAAAAGCCAGTTTGGTCAATACGAAGAAAACTGTTAAAGAGCTAATTGAAGGAAATTAAATTTTGGGCATCAAATATTATTAATAATTTTTGATGCTCTATAATTACCCCTCCCAAATACCCCCACCATAACTCAAACTTAACTTAATTAGTTTCTGTTCAAGTGCCTCACACCCAATTGAACTGAAACCATCTGACATACTTAATCCCAATCCTCGCTCAAGTTCTCTCTCGAAAAGCTCAGGAAAGGCGTCTTGATATTGCTCCCAGTAGCGGCGGATTGAATCAAAACGCTTCTTCACAAGCTTTACACTTGGAATGAGATCACTCTTCTTACTATTAACCTTTACATCACTTGGGAGAAGGTTCCAGAGATCATTGTTCCGCCATAGGCTCCAGGGGATCATATGGTCGACGGCAAATTCATCAAGGATCTTGCCTGTCCAGACGCATTCGACTTTTTTGTTCTTGAAGAGTTTGCGGATGAGATAGGTTGTGCGCTCATCAACTTGAGTGGACTTTGTGATGAGATCTAAGTGCTGGGCAAACTTTTTGTCTTGATTGAGCTTCTCTGTGAGCTGAGCCCATTGAATAGAGAGCGAGTCTTCAATCCAATGCGAGAAATGATTGATATCTCGCCAAAGACTTAATGGGACTGTGACAACACCATAATCAATCTCTTTGAGTTCACGATACACGCTTGCATCAGACTTTGGGATATAGCCAAAAATTTCGTTAGTGCCACCACCCGCGTATCTGACTGGACCGACTTTGATGGTATTGGCTACTTTTGACAAAAGTGGTTTGGCTTCTGGGGTTTCAAGAAAAGTTCGCAGGAGTTGAAACTCATCAAGCTTATATGGGAGGTCGAGAAGCATAGGCTCAAAAGCGAGCTGCTCGCTGGTAGTTTGCTTGACGGATTTTTTGATAAGAGGCCAGTAGTAGTAAACCCATCTCACAGCAATGCGCTTCATGGGGACCAGCACCATATCACCTTCCCGGTACCAGGTGACGGTGTGCGATTCATAGCGGCTGATCTCGCAGAGCGCACGCAGAAGAGCGAATTTATAGGTTGCAGTTTTTTTGTCCCGAGAGATGATGTCTTGAATCTGCTGAATTCCTTGGCGATTGGAGAGATCTGTCTTTTCCATCACCAGGTTATTCCATTTGCCGTCCACTTCACTCAAAAGCACTTTGCCACCTAGGCTTTCAAAAAGCTGAGCGATCTGGCCTGGGTGATAGGTTTCAAAAAGCCGCCCGTCGTTTTCATTCTCACCTTGGCGAAAGCTCAGGATGAGGCGCCCGTTGGGCTTGAGAAGCTTTAGGATGGCGTGACAGCTACTCACGATCAAAGAGCGTGGGATGTGCATTAACAGCGCACAGGAATAGATATTTGAGAAGGTTTCATGAGCGAGGGTGAGCTCAGGCAGGGCAAGTTGTGTGAAGGTGTATTGAGGATAGTCCTCACGAGCGATCTTGAGCATGCCCGTGCTCGCATCCACACCACTAGTAGGGTATCCATGTGTATTGAGCCAGTGGGTGTCACGACCGATCCCACAACCAAGATCTAGGGTCTTCTCGTCTGGATGAAAGAAGGTCTGGGCGAGCTGGTAGAGACGGGTAGGGAGTACCTGTCGATGGCGCTCGGCAATTGTCTGGGTGTCGGTGTTGTAGGTTTCGATGGTTTTGGGGTCCATCAGATAATTATAGCTAAAGATATGCAATCTCCTTGGAATAATTTTGACGCGGTTACGATCCCGATAGGAAAATAAAACTCAACTATGAAATTGAACTTTTTCTTCACCTTTTTGCTTTTGCCCTATTTCATCCACGCAAAAGAAATCGCCCTGACTTTCGATGATTCACCGATGCCCACATCCAGGCATTTTAAAAGTCATGAGAGAACGGATGAATTGATTCGAAAGCTCAAAGAGCTCAAGATTCCAAAGGTTATGATCTTTGCTAATCCCTGTAAGCGAGAAGGCTCGGCATCAGTGATTTCTCAACTTAAAAAGTACCGTGAGGCAGGACACTTGATTGGCAATCATACCTGCACCCACCCAAGACTCGATGAAGTGGGATTCGATAGGTTTTCTCAAGATGCGGCCCTGGGGGATAAGCTTTTAGGTCCTCTTTTTTTGGGTCAAAAATTCTTCAGATTTCCCTACTTGAATGAAAGTAATGATGTGAAGCTTCGAGATAAGATGCGCCAGTGGCTGATCGACACTAAGTATCGAAACGCCATGGTCTCAGTGGATAACGACGACTACATTTTTTCGTTTAAGATCAATCAGGCAAAAGAAAAGGATAGGAAGGTCAATTATAAAAAGGTCGAAGAATTGTTTGTGGGGCATCTTATCGGGGCGGCAAATTTTTATAACGATCTTGCAGTCAAGACGATCGGCCGCTCCCCAAAACACGTGATACTTTTGCATGAGATGGATGCAACGGTGATGTTTATCGAGCCGCTTGCAGCAGCGCTTCGAAAAGATGGATGGAAGATTATTGGTGTGGATGAAGCGTATGAAGACAAGATTTATCTCGAAGAGCCGAAGAACACCTACGCGGGCAACGGAATCATCGCACAGCTAAATTTCGAGAAAACCGGGAAAAAAGTGGGCTACAATCACTTTGATAAAATCAAAGTAGAGCTCAATCGAATTTTATATCGATCCTCAAAGCCTTGAGTTTCAGAAAGTAGAAGGTTTATAGAGTTTTTTAGCTTGTGGAGTCCAAGCCTTAGATGAATTATTATGGCGCGCAACAAGTTAGCCTTACTAATCTTGCAAACGTTTTCATATTTAACAGTACCAAGTTCCAAGCTAAGTATTTGATTTAGCGGTTATTTCACGCTGCCGATTAAATTTTTTTTTAAAAATAACCATAAATATTATATGAATAAATTTCTTATTTTAGTTTTTTTTTTTTTTACACTTTCCGCTTGCAACCCCACCACTAAGGTCTCTAAATCCTCATTGGCAAAATCATATCAGGGATTGGATCTTTATGGATCTACTAAGAAGTGTACTGAAAAACCAAACTTGATATGTGATACCTCGTTTGGGCCAGGCGATCAATTCGCTCTCGACTGCATGGCACAGGGTAAAAAAGCTATTAAATGCGATTGCCATGATTATATCTGCGTCGAAGCAGAAGTTCGGTCTGGAGTTGATATAAATGGAAACCCCAGATCTTGCTCTCCTGTCTCAAAAGACATCATCTGCACAACTCAATACACCCAGGATGATCAATTTGCTGATGATTGCCATGATGCTGGATTTGAATCCGTTCAGTGCGGCTGTCATGATTATATTTGTATAAAGTAGTAACTGGCGTAGATGTGTGTTGTTGAGTGATGAAAACAACCGACGTAGTCAACGTCCCCATGAGTGGTAAGTTTCAGTTTTAAAATCCATCCATCAGTATTTAATCACTGCAGCAACCGAGAACAGGTATAAACCTTGAGATTCATAGAGGAATCACAGGATCCACCAACACAAAACGCAGGCAGTTACTGCGGCATCTACCCAAGCTCCGACTTGATTGTATTTGCAATCGTGCTATGGTTGTACATACAACCAAGGAGGCATCGATGAAAATATTATATCTTGTATTTCACCCTGATCTTACTAAATCCAAAGTCAATTCTGCTTGGACTCAAGCTGCCCGCGAGGCAGGCTTTACAGTGAAGGACATGTATTCACTTTATCCAAACTTTAAGTTTGATGTGGAAAGAGAACAAAAGGATTTACTCGAACATGATCGGATTGTTCTTCAGTTTCCATTTTATTGGTACAGTTCACCGGCTTTACTAAAGCAGTGGCTTGATGATGTTTTAACTTTTGGCTTTGCATATGGGCCTAAAGAAATGCTCAAGCTTGCAGGTAAAGATCTCGTCCTTTCAGTTTCGGTCGGTGGACCCCAAGACTCCTATGTCCCTGGTGGCTATAATAACTTTACCGTTCCTGAACTCTTGAGGCCTTTCCAGCAAACGGCTTTTTTATGTCGATTGAATTACTGCACCCCTTTCTGGATGCATGGGGCTGTGATTGCAACCCCAGAAAGTGCCAAAGAATATGGTAAAAAAATGGTTCAACATTTAACAGATCCAAGTATTTCTGATATATGGAGTGTACAGAAAAGAATATTTAAATCTATGGGGATTAGTTGAAGCACAAATTAAGCTCTTATTTCAAAAATTGTTTGTATTTTACTTCAGGTTCTCTTTTTCGAAGGATGGAGAGGATGGCAAGCTCCATCTTCTCAGATATTGGAGTCGCACCAATCCATGCCTTCGTTTTAATGGCCCTCTCTGAAAGTAAAAGTCTAACACCATCAGAAATTGCTGATGTTCTTGAACTTGACCGGTCGACCGTCACTAGACATCTCGAAGTTCTTCAAAAGAAGGGATTCATCCATAAGGTCAAGGATGGGAAGCTTGTTAATGTGACCCTAACGAAACAGGGCAAGGCAATGCTATCAAAAATTGAGAAGGCCTGGGATGATCTTTATAAGAAGTACTGTAAAGAGTGGGGCAAAGCAGAGTCAGATGGCATTAACGATCAGATCTATTCATTTCTCAACCATTGAGAACTCTTTTTCTTAAACGATTCTTTTCGATTTCAGTGTAGTTCTTTTCGACCCAATTCCAGATAGAGCAAACTGTTTCTCCTAAAGAGTATCCTAGCTTAGTCAATCGGTACTCAACTCTGGGAGGAACTTCAGGATAAACCTTTCTTTCCACTAGTCCATCTCGTTCCATTTCCCTTAAAGTTTTGGTCAACATTTTTTGTGATATCTTGCCAACTTTTTTCTGAAGAGCAGAAAAACGGATCGGCTCATCCCCAAGCTCTTCAATTACTACAAGAGTCCATTTGTCGGCAATCCGGCCAAGTGTTTCTCTTACCAGAATTTCTTTATCTTCTTTCGAGAGCTTTCCCATTAGTATCCTTTTGGTAAGTATGGCTCAAAAAGGTGCCTACTTTTATTTAGTTACCAAAGTCCATATTCTTACATTCATCAAAGGAGTTCAAATGAAAAAAAATGTTTTATTGACTGGTGCAAGTGGTGGGTTCGGTAGATTAATTGTCGAAAAACTTTTAAAAGAGGGACACGATGTCGTTGCGACTATGCGAGATGTCTCAGGTAAAAATAAAAACATTACCGAGCAATTCAG
>JAJTIF010000021.1 GCA_021299675.1 Pseudomonadota bacterium
AGCGCATGGTGAAGAAGATGGATGCTGGTAATATTGTTGTCTCTGTCCCTACTCCTATTTTTGATTATGAAACAGGTGGATTACTGACAACGCGCCTTAAGCATCTCGCCTCACTCGCGACGGCAGAACTGGTGGATAAAATTTCAAAACGTACGCTTGATGAGAAGGTTCAAGATGAATCCCTTGTCAGCTTTGCCCCAACTCTCAAAAAAGAAGACGGTTGGCTTGATTTTGCGACCCAAAACTCCACCGCACTGATCAATCGGTTTCGCGCCACTGATCCCTGGCCAGGCTCTTACGCTTTTCTCTCGGGCAAAAGACTCAAAGTCCTCTCTCTTGAAAAATTTGATCACAAGCTCGCTCCGGGAAAGATTATCAATCATCACAATCATCTCTTAGTTGGCAGTGCCGATGGTTGCCTACGTCTCACGCGCGTCCAACTGGAGGGCAAGAAGGCCACCACCGACATCGAGCTATTGAATGGCTATAAGTCTGAACTCACCCTAACTGCTTTACCCAAGGCTTTTGAATGATCATCTCTCCAAGTCTTCTCTCTGCTAATTTTCTTAATCTAGAGCAAGATGTTCTTGAGCTGAGCAAAGAATCAAACCTCTGGCTTCACTTAGACGTAATGGATGGTCACTTCGTGCCCAACTTAACATTTGGTCCGATTGTCGTTTCAAAGCTTAAGAATTTTACTAAGCTTCCACTCGACGCGCACTTCATGGTGACTAATCCTTCAGACCACATGGATTGGTTTAAAGACGTTGGCCTAACAAATTTTACTTTTCACTGGGAAGCAGCCACTCATCACGACCGCCTGATTCAAAAAGCAAAAGAGCTTTATCCTAGTGTTGGAATTTCTCTCAACCCCTCCACTTCACTTAAAGTCATTGAGAGCTATATATTCGAAAAAGTAGATCTCGTT
This sequence comes from Pseudomonadota bacterium, assembly GCA_021299675.1. Lineage (GTDB taxonomy): Bacteria > Bdellovibrionota > Bacteriovoracia > Bacteriovoracales > Bacteriovoracaceae > UBA6144. The sequence goes on from JAJTIF010000021.1 coordinate 929, forward strand.
CTCCTGATGTCTGTGAATCCTGGCTTCGGCGGGCAGAGTTTCATTGAGGGAACCATTGATAAGGTGCGGGAGCTCGCTGCCATTCGAAAGAATAAAAACCTTTCTTTCACTATCCAGGTCGATGGTGGTGTGACTGACAAGAATGCCCAGAAACTTATTTCCGCCGGTGCCGACAACCTTGTTGCTGGCTCCTTTGTATTTTCCTCTGGCAAAGGAAACTACCACCAACAAATTACCAAGCTGAGAAACCCATGACTCAAAAATTTTCACTTACAGGACTCAACCTATCGCTTGATGACGTGAACACTATATCGCGGGCCTTGCCTGGTGCGATTCACATCTCAATTCACCCTGACTCGCTTCTAAAGATGCGCCACTCTCGGCAGGTGGTACTTGATATCGTCAAAAAAGGTAAACCTGTCTACGGTATTAATACGGGCTTTGGAGCTCTTGCTTCAAAACAGATCGCCAACGAAGATCTCGAAACCCTCCAATATAATCTTATCCGCTCCCACTGTACTGGAGTGGGCTCTCCCTTTTCCCGAGAAGTGACCCGTGCCATCATGCTCGTAAGGGCGAACTGTCTCATTCAGGGTTTCTCTGGTGTTACGCCTGAAACAATTCAGCTTCTCTTAGAAATGATCAACCATGACATTATTCCGGTTGTACCCGAAAAGGGTTCAGTGGGTGCTTCGGGGGACCTTGCTCCCTTGTCTCACATTGCTCTGGCCCTCATAGGTGAAGGCGATGTGGTTTATCAGGGCAAGGTTGTACGATCAGATTTTGCTCTTGATCAGTGTGGCTTAAAAGCTGCAAAGCTTGGTCCCAAAGATGGGCTTGCACTCATCAATGGAACATCAGTGATGCTCGCCCTTGGCATTTTAGCAGCTCACGACGCCACCAGTATCATGAAACATGCTGATATCATCAGCTGCCTTACTCTTGATGCTGTCAGGGGTACACCCTCTGCCTTTGACTCTCGCATCTCTAGGCTTAAGCCACAGCCGGGGCAGGTTGACGTGAGTTCTAATCTTTTAAAAATCATCGCCGGCTCTCAAATCATTCACTCCCATCCTGAAGACGGGAAGGTTCAAGATCCCTATTCCTTGCGCTGTATCCCTCAAGTTCACGGGGCTTGCAGACAGACGCTTAGACACACCATTGAGGTGCTTGAGATTGAATTGAATTCAGTCACCGATAACCCTCTCGTGTTTGCAGATACCGGAGATGTTGTGAGTGGTGGCAACTTTCACGGGGAAGCTCTTGCTCTATGTCTCGACTATCTCGCCATGGGAGTTTCTGAGATTGGCAATATTTCAGAGAGACGCGTGGAAAAAATGATGAACCCACATTTCTCCGATCTACCCGCCTTCCTTACCCGCAATTCCGGGTTAAATTCTGGACTCATGATCGCACACGTGACCATGGCCGCTCTTGCTAGCGAGAACAAGGGTCTCTGTCACCCTGCCAGCGTGGATTCAATTCCGACATCTACCGACAAGGAAGACCACGTTTCGATGGGCGTGACGGCTGGTCGAAAACTTCACGAAGTAATTCGCAACGTCCAACACTGCCTGGCGATTGAGCTTCTGTGCAACACTCAAGGCCTTGAGTTTCTGCGCCCACTCAAAAGCTCACCTGCCTTAGAAAAAACTCACACACTTGTCAGAAAACATGTACCAATTATCGAAGATGACCGTATCTTTCATAAAGACATTGATCGCCTCTACCACCTGATTCAATCCCAAGAGATCATCAAAGAGGTCGAGGCAACCATCGGTCAGGTTAAATAAGGAGTTCTCATGCTAATCCCCCTCCCCCCCACTGGTGATAAATTAACTTGTAAGGGCTGGCACCAAGAAGCGGCCCTTCGCTGTTTGCTCAACAACCTTCATCCTGATGTTGCTGAAGACCGGGATAATCTTATTGTCTATGGAGGTAACGGAAAGGCCGCGCGTAACCCCAAGGCGCTTCAGGATCTTGTCCGCACTTTGCAAAATCTCGAGAACGATGAAACCCTTATTGTTCAATCAGGAAAACCAGTTGCCGTTTTTCCCTCAAATCCACAGGGTCCCCGAGTTCTCATTGCTAACTCAAACCTGGTGCCGAAGTGGGCAACCTGGGAACATTTTAATGAACTAGATAAGCAAGGTCTCATGATGTACGGTCAGATGACTGCCGGCTCATGGATCTATATTGGTTCGCAGGGAATCGTCCAAGGTACCTATGAGACATTCATGTCTGCAGCTCGTCTGCACTTTGGCGCCAACGCCACACTTAAAGGACGTCTCGTTCTCACAGCAGGAATCGGTGGCATGGGTGGGGCCCAGCCGCTGGCCGCTAAGATGGCCGAAGGTGTTTGTCTTTGCTGTGACGTGGATCCCACTCGGATTGAAAAGCGTTTAAAAACAAAATATCTCGATGTTCTGGCCAAGGACTACGATGAAGCGATTAAAATTGCTCTTGAAGCAAAAGCAAAGGGCGAAGCGCTCTCGGTAGGTGTCGTTGGGAATGCGGCTGATTTCTTTAAGTATGTTCTCGATAAAGGAATCGTTCCGGATCTTGTCACAGATCAAACCTCAGCTCACGATCCTATCAATGGCTACGTCCCGATGGGCATGACCCTCCTTGAAGCCGACTCCCTGAGAAAATCAGATCCCGCCCACTATAAAGAGTTGTCTCAAAAAACCATGGGAGTTCACGTTCAATCCATGCTCGGCTTCAAGCAGCGTGGATCTCACGTTTTTGACTACGGCAACAATCTTCGTGAGGGTGCTAGACTCGCTGGCATCAAGCACGCATTTGATTTCCCCGGCTTCGTCCCCGCCTACATCAGGCCACTTTTTTGCGAAGGCTCAGGACCTTTTCGCTGGATTGCTCTCTCTGGTGACCCGGAGGACATACATGTCACCGACAAAGCCTTAATGGAGCTTTTTCCCGAAAATAAATCCATGATCAACTGGCTCGAAAAGGCTCAAAAAATGATTTCATTTCAGGGCCTTCCGGCGCGAATCTGTTGGCTCAAATACGGCGACAGAGAGAAGGCGGCCCTGCTCTTTAATAAACTTGTGCGCGAGAAGAAAGTGAAGGCTCCGATTATTATCGGACGCGATCACCTGGACTGTGGATCAGTGGCATCACCAAACAGAGAGACAGAGGCGATGAAAGATGGCTCTGACGCCGTTTCCGACTGGCCTCTCTTAAATGCCATGATCAACATTAACAACGGCGCCTCTTGGATTTCCCTCCACCACGGCGGCGGCGTGGGCATGGGTTATTCACAACATTCTGGTATGGTCATTCTCTGCGACGGAACCAGTGAAATGGACATAAGACTTTCGCGCGTGCTCAACTCGGACTCAGGGATGGGAATCGTAAGACACGCAGATGCTGGGTATGACATTGCCCTTAATGTTGCAAAGAAGAGTACCACTAAAATTAAATTTCCTTCACTGGGCTAAGTATGAGAATCATCTTTTTGCTTTGTATGCTTCTTGGTTGTGCTCATAAGGAGATGAATCAAAAGCGTGCAGAAAAGCTTTGTCGTAAGATCTATGGACCTCAAGAAAAGATCCTTCCAAAAAATCTTGCCCCCCTGAATGCTCAAAGCAAACAGGTTTCAGAGATCATTGATAACTGCTACAAGACTCACGTTAAGCGCACCAAAGACCCACGTGATTATGTATCCTGTGCGATGATCACCTACGCACCAGGCGCAGCCCCCAGGCTTACCATCCTAAGCACACAGGAACTGTTGCCTCCAGAAATAGTTATCCAGTGCGCCGACCTGGCTTTTAGAAAACTCAAAAATCATCACAAGACGGATTCCATTCAAAGACTTGAAATAGTCTCTCACCTTTTGACCATCATTAAAGGTTAGTTTGAAAGTTTATAAGCACCTCAACCAGATCGTGACTCTTCAATCAGCTCATAAAAAGAGTGGTCGAAATCTATCCCCCGATGACCTATCTATCATTAACGATGGAGCAGTGGTTTTTGATGATAACCTGATTCACTGGATTGGCCAAAGCAATGACCTCCCGGCGCAGTACTCATCACTACCAACTCACATCCTCCGCAATCACGTGCTTACTCCTGGGTTGGTTGACTCGCACACGCACTTGGTATTTGGTGGAAATAGATCCCAGGAATATGCAGATCGTTTGAATGGTGTCGACTACCAAGAGATCGCCAATCGAGGCGGGGGCATTCTCTTTACCATGAGAGAGACACTTTCTTTGTCTGAGGAGGAGCTCTTTGCCCTATCCCAACAAAAGCTTGAGCGCTTTTGCAACTTAGGAATAAAAGTCATTGAGATAAAATCTGGCTATGCCTTGACGGTTGAGGGTGAGCTTCGACTTCTCCGTGTCATTCAGCGCCTGAAAGAAAGTAACCGCGATAAAATCAAAATCTTTTCAACTTTTCTCGGTGCCCACGCAGTCCCCAAAGACCAGCCCTCCTCGCACCAATTTTTAAATAGTGTCGTTATCCCCACGCTTGAGAAGGCTCATGCACAAGGCTTGGTTGATTTTGTGGATATCTTTGTAGAGCAGGATTATTTCTCAATCGACGATGCCAAAGCTCTTTTTCAAAAAGCAAAGTCCCTCGGCCTTAAGACAAGAATTCACGCTGACGAATTCACCGATTTAGGTTGTGGTGCGCTGGCAGCTGAGTTTAATTGCTCCAGCGCCGATCACTTGCTGAAAGTTTCTGATCACTCCATTCAAATGCTTTCCAAGTCTGAAACGGTGGCCACCCTCCTACCAGGCACAGCCTTCTTCCTTGGTAAGCCCTTGGCACCCGCAAGAAAACT
>JAJTIF010000298.1 GCA_021299675.1 Pseudomonadota bacterium
ACCCCACGAACTTTTGTGCCTCAAGGCCTGCGTTGACCTCCACTCCCCATTCCCGGTTAAAAATCAGATCCAGCCCTGCTTGGGCGAGTGCTCCCGCTCCAAAACCATTGAGAGAGAAAAGCCGTCCTTCCTTTAAGTTGGCGTAGGGTATCCCCCATACAAAGGTCTCTAAGCGCGTTTTGAGTTTAGCAGTATTAATATAAACCCAAGAGACTCCTAGTCCTAAACTCATTGAACGCAAACTTCCTGTCGTAGTGGATGACTGGCGAAATTCACTAATAAAACCAAATCTAATCCGGGCATCCCGATCGGCCAGATCTCCTCTAAACTGCAGCCCCGTAAAATCCTTAAAGCGCTCTTCAGAATCAAAGAGATAGGAGTCTTTATTTGTGGTAAAGGCTTGGGTGGCACCGATACTAAGGCGCTTTGAGACTTGAGATTTAGCATCAATATTTTTAATGAAACGGCTATCTTGAGCAGACTCAATAGCGCGCTTTCTGTCGTCAGATGAAAAACTTATATCTTCAACTGAAATATAAGCAATTTTTCCGGAAATGAGGACTGGGAGAACTTGATTTTTGTCTCGTTGAATCTCTCCCACTCTCAAGACTTTGCCTCGAGCAGCGTAGCCCAAGGGAGTGGTCCTTGAGATGTCCGCCCAGATAACGGCTTTCTCAGTCACAACCACTGCATTTCTAGCGGCCCAAGCAGACTGGATCAATAGCACAGAGAGCAAGGCCAAAAGCTTTAGCGTGTAAGTCCAATTATTTTGCTCAAATGATTTGCTCCCCATCACTTTAATTGTAGAGCGTGATAGAAAAAAAAGGAAGTGGACTTACTTGGATCTAATGAGACGGGGATAGATTTTCCCCAAGCCGCTCACACCTATCTTGAGTTGTTCTCCCTCGGCTAGATAAGTGACGCTATCTGCAGGGGCAAGGGTGCTGGATTGAAACTTTCTCATCGGACCAACGTTACCTGTGATATCCATCGAAAAGACCAGCAGCTCTTGTCCTTGCAGTACGTAGAGTTCACGGTGCTCAAGGCTTAAACTCATAGCTTTTATATTCTTAAGCCCGCTCGATTTACCAGCAATGATGTGAGTCAGGTACTTGCCCTCTTTAAATTCCGAAATAAAAATCAGATTGAGATGGCCCATCACTTGGATTTTATCGGCCATCGAGATTGAGTTTTGATCTGTTTTGTTTTGCTTGACCCAGTCAAAGCAATCCTTTGAGACATAATCATCCCCCTCACCATTTCCAAAACGCATTGCCGCTTGGGTACACTCAGAAGTGAGAGGATCTTGGGCCATCACGGAATAACTGATCAGCGTGAATAAGATTAAAAATTTCATGGCTTAGTTCCTTGGATCACATTGTCAGCTGTTCCACTCGCCGGTGCAGTCGCTCGCAAAGTAGCAGTGTAAGACCCGGAGCCTACAACCCCACCTAGAAAAGTAACATCCATCGTACAACTTGCTCCAGCAGCGAGCGTAGTTGCATTACAATTATCAGTTGGAAATCTCGTAAATGCTGCCGACCCAGAACCAGTTAAAGAAGTCGTAATGGTTCCAGAAGTCGTCGTACCTACGTTTCGAAGTGTATAAGTATGAGAGACGTTGACTGAAGTTGAGCCAAAATTATCTGGATTCGGAGGCGTCGGGCTTGCCGCACCCACTTGCCATTGAAGTACAGCTTCATCCACATAATCAAAAGCAAGAGGAAGAGTTCCTGTCTGAGTATCAGGATTGATAACCGTAACAGGTAGATCCATAACCGCTCCACCAATCGCTGGAACCAAACAATCTACTCTTGTACTCGAGACAAAAGTAGTGCTGGTACAATTGACTCCGTTTATTTGAGCTACAGCACCCGCGACAAAACTGGTTCCAGTAAAGGAGACTGTAATTCCACCGCTAATCAGTGCCTGAGTGGGAAAAATACTCGTGACAGTGGGAGCAGCAACCGCTTGGAAAGCATTTGTTAGAGTGGCTGCTTGGCCGTCTGCATTCGTAACCGTTACAGACTTAAGCCCTGCGGTTGAAAGATTTGCAGTCGTACAGGTGATACTAGTCGCACTCACCACTGTTGGAGTGCCACACGCCACTCCCCCAATTGTTACCGTTGCAGGCCCATCGAAATTAGTCCCTGCGATCGTGACTGCAGTTCCCCCTGCCACTGGCCCTGAGGTGGGAGCAATGCTGGTGACTGAGGGTGGACTATTATAGGTAAAACTAATGGTAGCGTTGGAAACTTGCCCATCAGAGTTAGTGACAGTAATCACCGCAGGCCCCGCAGCGCGAGGAGGAGTGGTACAAGTAATTGATGTAGCGCTCACGATGGTGGGTGAAGTGCAGCTCGTTCCTTGTAAGCGTGGGATAGATCCGGCAGCAAAATTTGTTCCCGTAATCGTGATCAGCGTACCTCCGGCCGTGGAGCCAGTAGTTGGTGCGACTGCCGTTACGGTGGGCGGAGCTCGATAAGTAAAGCCATTGATTAAGGTGCCTGTTTGTCCAAGAACTGTTGCGACAACATCTACCGTTCCAGCGACTCTGGCTCCAATCGTACAAGGTAAAACACTACTGGTAGATGGAATTACACTGCTACAGGCCACTCCTCCAATAGAGACCGTCATGCCTGGGAGAAAATTTGTCCCATTGATTGTGACAGACTGACCACCTGCAGTTGGGCCTGAGTTAAGTGTAATCGCTGTGACTGTGGGAGCATCAAAATAGAGAAGAGCGTTTGTTGCCGTCACCGTTTGCGAATCAAGATTAGTAATGACCACACTCTTTGAACCAGCTAGAGCATGAGCAGGAGTGGTACAACTAATCTGAGAATTGCTATCCACGCTGATTCCCACACAAGCGACTCCACCAATCGTCACTGTCGCTCCTAATTCAAAACCAGAGCCTGTGATCACAAGCGGGTCACCACCTGATTTGCGAAAAGATGTCGTATTAAACGAGGTTATGCTTGGGGCTGGATAATAGAAATAATTATCTGAAGCAATAGCAAACTGACCATCTGCATTTGTCACACGGATATCAAAAGGCCCGCCCGCCACTGCTCCTGGAGCAGGAGGGACAGTACAAGTGATCTGGGTGAGTGTCCTGGTTAAGACTGTACAAACAAATGCATCGATACGCACGATGGGACTTGGATAAAAATAATTACCGTTAATGGTTAAAGTGTTCCCTCCAGCAATCGGACCAAAAGCAGCAGGAGCAACGCTGGTGATTAAAGGAGCTGGCTGATACGTGAAAGCTCCAGAGCTGGTGAAGATTTGGCCATCAGGATTAGTCACTCGGACATCCCAAGCAACCTGTCCTGTGGGATTCACATCAGCGCCAGGAGAAGGACTGGTACAGGTTATTTGTGTG
>JAJTIF010000137.1 GCA_021299675.1 Pseudomonadota bacterium
AACTCTTTGTTGGATTCTTCGACGATTCCTTTCGATTTCTCGCGTCGAGAAAGAAAGACTTGTAGCGCCGTGTAGCCAATCACGAGAATGGTGAGAACAATTCCTTCCCACTTCTGGATTGACCCATCAAAAGCAAACCACCAAAGCAGCACAGAGGTGACCACCATGAGAGGGATGTCGATCTTGGTGAGCTGACTGGAAACCATAAGGGGTCTGAGGGTAGCAGAGACGCCGAGAACAATAAAAATGTTAAAAATATTCGACCCCACCACGTTGCCCATGGCGATGTCACTGTTACCGTTAATGGCTGCGAGCACGTTCACCGCCATCTCAGGAGCTGAGGTCCCGAAAGCCACAACTGTTAAACCGATGACGACTGTGGAGATCCCAAAACGGCGGGCCATGTGACTGGCACCATCAACGAAGAGGTCTGCGCCGTAACCTAAGATCAGAGCGCCGATAACAAGTGCGAAGAGTGCGATCATAATGGCCATATTAAAATCCTAGTTCAGTTTTTAAAAATGCATTTAAATGAGGTGCTGCAAGTGTAGGTTCATGATGAGCAAGTTTTTTGGGTTTGAAAAGAGTCACATGGTTATTTAATTTGAGGAGATGATCACTGAAATTCTCAAGGCCATTGACCCCTACCACCATGTCGTCTTCACCCGTAATCAAGTGAATGCGCTCGCCAGTAACCTGAATGCGGGTCTTTTCATCCCGGATCCAAGGAAACATGAGATCACTATCTAAAGCAGGGGAAACCAGTTGGCGGCGAATCACGAGAGTTTTTTGATAAAACTCGGTATCAAAAAGATGGGTCTCTACTTTGTTATTAAGACCTATCCCAACCCCAATAGCTAAGCGATCGAGAGCTTTGAATTCACTTAAATTGAGGGCTTTAATGGCCATGAGTGCACCGAGGGAGTGACCGGCCAGGATGATTTTTTTAGGACTCTTAAAACCCTTTTGCTGCTCTAGCATGTCCTGCAAACGCGTATACGCTTCACCAAACAACTTGTGCGCCCCATCAGTGAAGTCAGAGAAATTCTCCACCTCATTGAAACTGCCCAGGTAGTGGCCGGGCCAATCGAAGATGAGGCTTGGGATCCCTAGCTCTGCGCATCGAGTCGCCCAAGGCAGGCAGTCTGATTTATTGGCGGTGTAGCCGTGAGAAAAAACCGCTCGCTCAGAGCGAATATCACCAGAGGGAAGTAAACAAAGAGCGTTGGTCTCATACCAAGGGCCAGCTAGCTTAGTTTTTAAAATCAATGTCACAATAAGTCCTAAATCTGATTGACGAAACTTCTCTGCTACCTTAGCTTAGAGGTCTCGTTTTGAGAACACGCCCGCGTAGCTCAGTTGGTAGAGCAAAGGACTGAAAATCCTTGTGTCCGTGGTTCGATTCCGCGCGCGGGCACCACTTAAAACGAAATCAAAAGCCTCCGTTTAACCCACGGGGGCTTTTTTGTTTATAATCCCAATAAATTCAGAATGCTGCCTAGCTCTAAGATCGAGAGAAGGTATAAAATATATATCATATTTAAAATATTTCAATTTTGATATATAATGACTTAATGTGGAAGGTTTTTGAAGAAAAATCAGTTACAAAGAGTTTGAAGAAAATCCCCAAGGATATTCTCTTTAAATACAAGGCCTGGATTGAGATCGTCAAAAATGGTGGACCTAGTAACCTTAAGAACTATGCTGGTTTTAAGGATGAAAAGCTTAAAGGTAATCTGAGCCATTGTCGTTCATCCAGGCTCAACATTAAATACCGAGTTGTTTATACAGACAGCAATGAGGTGAAAGAGATAATAGTTTTAGCGGTGACCCCGCATAAATATAATGAGGTATAGTATGGCTTCTAAAAAAGATTTAAACCCTGCAGGTGGCACTATCTTAATGACTCCAGGCGAGATGGTTAAAACACTTCGTGAGCTTAAGGGATGGTCCCAATTAGAGTTATCAGAGCAGACAGGGATCTCTCAGGCCAATATTAGTGCCATTGAAAATGGGAGAGTCGAGATTGGTAAGCAAAGAGCAATTATGTTTGCCGAGGCTTTTCATGTGCACCCAGCCTCGATAATGTTTGCGGATTATGATGTTGCGGCTTAGCCTTGGAGTCTAATCGGAAAGACCAGTTATGGATGTAAAGCGGTGCAAAGAAACTGTTCATGAATATCCCGACGGGAGAAACTCAGAAACTTACCCATATTCACAATCAGCTAAGCTTTTCAATACAAACCAGCTATTTTTATACTCCGAAAAGTTGTCACCCGGTCGTAAAGCTTCGGCGCCTCATTTTCATGAGTCTATTGATGAGATTATTTATGTCACAAAAGGAAAAATCTGGGCCATCGAAGGTGAGATCGAAGGGTTACTTGAGAGAGGAGACTCTACTTGCTTTCATTCAAAATCAGGAAAATTTTATGACTAAACAGCTGCCTGTGTTTCAGACCTCCCGTCTTCTACTCAAACCGGTCTCTTTGGCGGATACACAAGCGTATCAGAAGTACTTCGTGGATTACGAAGTCGTGAGATATTTATCGAGCGCGGTTCCCTGGCCGTACCCTGAAAATGGGGTGGAGTATTTTCTTGAGAATCTCGTGCTGCCGCGCCAGGGGATCGATCGCTGGTGCTATGGGATTTATCTCCAAACAAACCCCAGCGAATTGATCGGTTGTGTGGATCTGTGGCGAGAGCCAATTCCTGAGA
>JAJTIF010000399.1 GCA_021299675.1 Pseudomonadota bacterium
TAATCAAAAATAGGAGTAGGGACAGAGACAACAATATTACCAGCATCCATCTTCTTCACCATGCGCTGAATGGAAACACCTGTCTCTGTGTCTCCGTTCCAAAGCGCATACTGAATGGGTGCTGCCCCTCGATACTTTGGCAGCAAAGAGGTGTGGATGTTGAAGCAACCAAGCAGAGGCAGTTGTAAAACCTTGGACCCTAAAAACTGGGCAAAGGCTAAAACAATGATCAGGTCGACTTTCTCATTCTTCCAAGTTTCAAGAAGAGCTTCTTCTTTGTTTATGTTTTCAGTTTGAAAAAATGGGATTTTGATATTCTTAGCGTAGTTAATCACCTCGGGGGACTTGAGCTCTTGGCCACGACCCGCAGGCCGATCAGGCATGGAGACAACTCCCAGCAATTCAATCAGCGGGTGGTGCTGTAGTAGCTCAAGGGTGGCCACGGAAAAGTCTGGGGTACCAAAGAAGAGTGTTTTGAGTTTCTTCAAGCGCGCCCCTAAATTCTTTTCTTTTCTTTAATCAGCTTTGTTTTAAAGAACTTCTTTTTCAAGGGGCTTAAGCGATCGATGAAGACGATGCCATCGAGGTGATCATTTTCATGTTGCAGGCAAATAGATAAGAGTTCGTCTGCTTCCAAAGTAAGCTTGTTACCCTTGAGGTCTTGATACTCGACAGTCACGAGCTCAGAGCGAGTGACTTCTTCGTAGACTTCAGGAACGCTCAGGCATCCTTCTTTGAAAACCGTGGATCCGGTCTTTTTGGTAAAAACAGGATTAATAAAAACCATAGGATTTAAATTACTAAACTCCATTTCGGTTTCACCATTCTTGAGTTCAACCTCATCGCGGTCGTAGTCAACATCGACCACGAAAAGACGCAGGGATTCACCAATTTGAGGAGCGGCAAGGCCAATACCGGGAGCATGATACATCGTGTAAAGCATATCTCGGACGAGTGTTTCAAGCTTGGAGTCGAAAACTTCAACTGGCTTAGCTACTTGAGTAAGTACTGGCTCAGGATAAGTAAAAATGGGGAGCATTTTCCCCTCAAGAGTGTAGTTTTCAATTTTCATGAACTTTTTATATCACGGCCAGAGAGGGATTAAAATGTGAGTTTCCGGTGGCGAGCATAAGTCCATATAGAATAGCTAAGAAATAACGAGGGGATAAGGTAGACAGCTAACCAAGAGGGGATTTTGCCACTTTGCCCAAAACTGATTGAACTCGAAAAAAGCAACCAGAAAACCACTGTCAAAATGAGAGTGAAGGCTACATTCATGCCAAATGAATCAGATCTCCTGTTGGGGCGATAAAGGGAGCCCAAGGGGATCAGGGCGAAAATCAAGCAACTCAGTGAGAGGGCTAGTTTCTGATGGAGCATGATAAAATATTCATTGGTGTTGATGCCAGTTTGGGAAATCTTATCAATGAAATTTTTGAGGTTAAACCAATTCAGCGTCGTGAGATCTGCTTCAAACTCATTGAAATCATCGGGCGTCTCAGAAAGCTTGAGATCAACCTTTTTTTCTAAACTAATAATCGGAAAACGAGAGCCGCTGAGTTGATCTACCTTCCTTGCATTCAGCATCGACCAGGAGTCCCCGTTATAGGTTGCCTTTGTGGCGACGTATTGAAATGAGAGAAGACCTTCGGAGTTAAAATAGAAAAGTTGAAGATTCAATAGTGAGTTGTCTGATTTGTTGAAGCTGGAGAAAGTGCCAAAATAGTTCTGGCTCTTAAACCAAAACTGGCCTCCGTCGACAATACTTCTCGTGAGGTATTTTCCCTCGGATACACGGGATTTTTGGATTTCTGAGCGCTTGACCGAGTTGGCATAGGGCTCGATGAAACCAAGGTTCATGAATTGCAAGGCAACGACAGTGAGGGAGCAGGTGGTGATGATTTGAGTGATGCGCCCGTATGAAAAACCTGCGGCCAGTGCCGCGATAAGTTCGTTATGAGACTTAAGCTTGTTTAATGAAAAAAGTGTGGCCAGAAGACATGTCACGGGCAGCATCTTTCCCGTGAGATCTGGCATTTTAAAAGACCATTCCAGGATCGCCCTCGCGCCATCTCGTCCCATGAGAAAGGCATTGATGATATCAGCTGTCGTGATCAGCAGCATGAGCGCAGAGATTGAGCCTAGCAAAGCCTTAAACCACTCTTTAATAAACAACCGGGAGATCAACTTCATCTAGAAAGTATATGCCGATGAACCAGTCTTGAGAACCAACTTAATCCTAACCGAAGTGGTAGGTTGAGAATTCGTGCGAAAAGAGGGTGAGTATCAAGCCATCGTACAAATCCCGGTGAGTATAAATAGTAGGATCTGATAAAAGCATGGCCACAAGGGTTTTGAATCAAGAGTCCCCGAAACTGTCGAAGGGTCTCTGTGTGTGGGTGATCCTCTCCAAAACAGTGCGTGGCAACATAGCACTTTCTACTTTTTACAAAGATTTGCTGGTAAGCCTTAAAGAAGAGATCGTGGTTTTTAAATTTAAACTTTCGTAGGTGCTTTCGGCACATCTCGGAGTTCACAACTTGAAAGGGTTGATTGGCCGAGAATAACACAAACTGATCAAGGCACTTTGTGAGCTCGTCTTGAAATTTTCCAGTCGCATCGTAAACTTTTGCCAGTTCAAAGTAGAGGTTAGATATCATCAACATTTCTGTGATGTCTTTGGTTTTGTCAAAGTGGTTAGGGTGAAGCTCGTAGATGCTTGCAACCTTTTTAACCTCTGAAACGACTTCCAGGTACTCGGTGTATCTTCTTATGGCCGTGAGAAAGTCGCCTTTAGAGAATGAGTTTTTTCCATGTTTAACATTGGTAATTCGGGTGTCGTATTTGTGCTTAAGGATAGCAATGTGTTCACGCTCTTTAAGCGAATCCCGCACTTTCTTTTTATAGTTATTAGCAGAAGAGGACATATGCCAACGTATCGACTCTTCGTGAGTGATAGTTGATTAAAATCTCAGATGAAATGCGAAGCTGGCATCAGTGATGCGCTCTTTCTCATATAACTGAGTGGACTTATCGGTTAGTCGTCGAGAGGTTTTCATCGCAAACTCCGCTCCAAGCTTGGGCCCTATCCAAGCAACACCCCAAGATTCACCCTCAAGATAAAGTGAGCGGTCTTGGTATTTCCCCCCTCGCACATAGACATCACTGAAGAGTGCGAACTGCAGTGCCCCTCGCCATATCCTTGAATCATTTAGGTCCACAGTCGGGTTGCCGCCCACGTCAAAGATGAGCACAATCTTCTCTGTGAGGTTTGCCTGGGCACCCAAAATAGCACGTGCCTCATTGCGACTGGTACGGGTGGGATCTTCCCAAACTCCACCGATGATAAAACCCGGATAGTAGATGTAGGTAAATCCAAGAGTCAGGGGATTCGAAATTCTACTCTTGTTGCCTGAATTTAAATACGTCGTGTCTTCGGTGTATTTGTACAGAATTCCTACCGAAAAATTTTCATAGACCAGGGATGAGGCTGTGGCCGTAATCCGTTTGCGGCGACGACCATCCTCGCGCTGGTACTGATAACTCAAGCCTCCTTTGAGCTCAGAGGAATTATCAAAGAGATAAAAACTCTCAGAGCTATTAAGTTGACCAAAGGAGTCGGCATTGGTGACTCGCTCGGGGGAGCTGTTTCCAAGTTTCGCGTTATTTTTTTGATAAGAAACAAAGGTATCTTGAAAAAAGGCCACGGGGGCTGGATTAAGAATGGCGGATTCTGCCACCAGCATCGAACCAACGCCCGCGCCAGATGTTGAGTGAAGACGCGTTGTTTGCAGAGGTCTGATGGTCTCGACACGTTGTGCTTTAGCGTCAGAAATAAATATCAAAAAAGAAATCAGAAAGAACAAGTGCATAATGGCAACCAGTGATAATGTGCTAGAGTCTATATTCAAACTAACCATATCTCATGGAGAACTCAAGGATTTTCATGAAAATCAAAAAAGCGATTATTCCCATCGCGGGCAAAGGAACTCGATTTCTTCCAGCAACGAAACAAATGCCCAAAGAAATCATTCCTATCATTAATATTCCCATGATCCATCATGTGGTGCTTGAGGCGGTGGAGTCGGGAATCGAAGAAATTGTGTTCGTGACGGCTTCGGGTAAGTTTTCGGTGGAAGACTATTTTGATAGAAACTACGAACTAGAGCATTTTCTTGAAACTAGAGGAAAAACAAAGGAACTTGAGCTGATTCAAAAGATCGGCTCGATGGTTAGTGTGGTGAGCGTGCGACAAAAGCAACAGCTCGGACTTGGCCATGCCGTTTTAATGGCAGAGAGCATGATGGGTGACCAGCCTTTCGCCGTTTTGCTAGGGGATGACATTGTAAAAAATCCGATTCCCTGTACTCGTCAGCTCATTGAAACTTCACTGAAATACGCTGGTGCACCAGTGATTGGTGTGATGAACGTGAGTCCGGAAGAAGTTCATCGTTACGGA
The DNA here is from genome assembly GCA_021299675.1 of Pseudomonadota bacterium. Classification (GTDB taxonomy): domain Bacteria; phylum Bdellovibrionota; class Bacteriovoracia; order Bacteriovoracales; family Bacteriovoracaceae; genus UBA6144. The sequence continues at coordinate 4,460 of JAJTIF010000399.1, forward strand.
GTGGTTAAGGGCAGTGCTATTGAAGGGACCAAGACCCTTGTGATGGAGTCGATGGTCGAGAAGCCAAAGAAAGAGGTATCTCCGAGTACGCTGGTAACTCCGGGGCGCTATATACTCACGCCGGATATTTTTGACCTACTGAAGAATATCCCTCGCGGTGCTGGCAATGAATATCAACTAACGGATGCCATTAATCTTTTGTGTAAAAACAGAAAAGTTTATGCGCATCAGTTCCAGGGTGAGCGCTATGATACCGGAAACATCATGGGCTATCTCGATGCCACCATTGATTTTGCTCTTAGGGATAGCGAAACAAAAGATGGAATGGTCGAGATCATAAGAAAAAGATTCAAGGATCACGGAGTATCGTTATGATAAAAATTCTGATTTTACTGAGCATCTCCTTTAATGTGTTGGCTTATGTGCCGACGGTGGAAAGTCTTTTCCGAAACGGAAGCAATCCAGACCTCACTCAAAATGCCGCGATGATTACACTCAAGATAACTCCCGTGAATCCCTTGGCGGAGAAAGGTGAGCAGGCCCAGGGGCAAAGTGTTTGGGTAAAGTTGATTTACCATCTCGGCGGCGGAGGAAGAATCAAGTTAAGCCAACTCACCTACCGGTCATCGGCCATCACAGACAGTGCGGCAGATTCCAAAGTGTTTTTTTCTGAGATGTCACCCAATGCGTTTGATCAGAGTGTAGAGATGACAGAGCGAGGGTTGTTTTACTCAATCATGAACAGTCTTGTGGTCAATGATGGGGCCTTCATCACACAGTTCCTCAAAAATCGAGGAATTAATGTGGCCTTGAACTATGAAATCATCAATCAAGAAAAGAAGCAGCTGTTAGAAAGACACAAAGCTTGGCTCATAAAAACCAAGGGCGGCCGTCAAGCCGAGGGTGAAGACTCCCCGCTGACCCCGGCCTCCGCTCTTGAAAGAGAGAAGGTTAATCAAATCATGGCCCTCCCGATGTATGCTGCTAGCGGGCAGATCGGCTTAGTGCGCTTTGAGGGCGAGGCTGCGTGGAACATCAAGGCTGAGGCCTTTGAGGCGTGGGTTGGTGATAGTAACCGAGACGTCAAACAAGTCACTTACAAGAGTTCAGCTGGCGAAAGCGAGTTTGTGGCCAAAGATTATATCAAATATAATGGCACCACACCGCTGCCAAGACTCATTACATTTAAAAACTCCAAAGATCTGCATTTTAACATTGAGCCTATTGGTATTCGATACTTCAATGAATCGGGTCAGGACCTTGTGAATAGACTTAAACGATATGACAAAGAGGTGAAGGCGCCAAGGGACTCAGTCACTAAGCCTTACTTTTTGTTCTAGATGTTTGCTAAAGTTGCCGTCGATTATCCTATCAAAAATCAGGGTCTGACATATCAGATCCCTGAATCACTTGTGCTTTGGGTGGGGGATATCGTTGAGGTACCCCTTGGTAGAAGAGTAGAGCTGGGGTGTGTGTTGGAGATCGTCTCAACCGTTGATGAAGGCATCAAAGTAAAAGATGTGATTCAAAAAAGAGAAGACTATCCAAAGCTAGAAAAGAGTTCTCTGGAGTTGTTTACGTGGATGGCCCAGTATTACCATTACAGTGCGGGAAAACTGATTGTAGATTCGCTCCCACTTTCAAAAAAGAAGCCCAAGCCCTTAGAGCCGGTGCCTCTGATTCCGAACGCCCCTAAAATTACTCCCAACAAGATTCAACAAGAAATCATTGATGGTATAAGCGAAAACCTAGAAACATTCTCGAAACACCTTATTCACGGTGTGACGGGGGCGGGTAAAACCGTCATCTATCTTGAACTAATAAAAAAAATCATCGCCCAAAACAAGTCGGCGCTCTATCTCCTTCCAGAGATCAACCTTACGCCGCAATTTGTGGCCACATTTAGTCAATCCGTCGACTGTGAAATTTACACATTTCATTCGGAGATTACGGATTCACAAAAGTTTAATATTTGGCACAAGGCTAGCTCCACGGAAAAACCGGTGCTCTTTATTGGAGTTCGAAGTAGTGTCTTTTTACCGATTAAAAATCTTGGTCTCATCATTGTAGATGAAGAACACGACAACTCATTTAAGCAGGATGATCGTTGCACTTATAACGCCAGAGATGTCGCCATTAAAAAAGCACAGATAACGAATTGTCCGGTGATTATGGGGTCGGCGACTCCAGCCCTTGAGACGTTCAATCATTTCACCACGGCCAAAATGCCGAAGACCTTTTACTGGAAACTAGAAAATAGAGTTGAGAATGCCTCACTTCCAGAAATTGTCTTGCTTGATACCAGAGAGAAAATGCCAAGCGAAGAGGATATCTGGCCTTTCCATCCGGAGAGCATTCGGATATTAAAAGAAGCCATCGCTCAAAAAGAGCAGTGCCTCGTTTTCATAAACCGTCTGGGATACGCCAACTATGTGCAGTGTCGGGCCTGTGGGCATCAGTTTTTCTGCAAAAATTGTTCAGTGACCCTAAGATATTTTAAACAGAAAAATATACTTAGCTGTCAGCACTGTGATTATCACGAGCCGATGCCTCAAGGTTGCCCAGAGTGCTCTAACCTCACGTTGATTCAAAAGGGATTTGGTACTGAAAAAGTACAAGAAGTTCTTAGAAAAGTGATACCCCAAGCGCGCTCAGAGCGCTTCGATCGAGACATCATCAAAAATCTCACAGAGCTCAAGAAAAGACTTGATGAGTTCCACCGGGGAGACGTCGATATTCTGGTTGGCACCCAGATGCTATCAAAAGGTCATAACTTTAAGAAAGTGAAAAAGGTCATCATCCTAGGTGTAGACAACCAACTCAACCTTCCTGATTTTCGCGCTAACGAAAAGATCTATCAAACCGTTGTGCAGGTCGCAGGTCGAGCTGGACGTTATAGTGAAGACGGAAAAGTCTATATACAGACAGCAAATCCCGAGGCACAGCTTTTTGATACCATCAAAAGTGCATCGTTTGATGGCTTTTATAAAATCGAGTTACCTATCCGGCAACTTTGTGAGTGCCCACCTTTTTACAAGATTGCGGCGATGTACTTCAGTGGAAGAGATCAAAGTAAACTCTCTGTCTTTGTAGCCCAAAAGATCGATACCATGCTCAAAGGGATGCAGCGCCAGCATTTTTCCGAAGTCATGATCCTGGGTCCGAGGCCCGCCCTCCTAGAGAAGAGGGCCAATCAATTCACATGGACGGTACTTTTAAAATCAAAAGATTTTAATCAGTTGCATAATTTGATTCAAACATTTGAGTCAAACGTTCAAATGATTTCAGGCGTTTCGCTAAAAATCGACATCGATCCCCAACATATTTCCTAAGGCCCTATTCAAGTATTTTGGCTAAACCACCGAAAAGTGGGTGTGTTTACTCAGGCATGACCGAGGTTGGCTTATGAAATATATTTGGAACGTTGCCCTTATTCTCTCTTGTTTCACTCCCATGGTAGTGAACGCACAAGGATTACTCGAGGGTCTTCTCTCTTCTCAAACAGATCCCGCACCGCGATCAGGTGGCAGCTCTGGTTCGGGGACACCCGTCACCAATCAACCCGCACCGATACCTTCCGTGAGCTCTACGGCTTCCTCACAAAACTGTCCTTCTTCAGGCCAAGTCACTGTGCCACTGCAGTTCATCCAGGCGATGCAGAGAACGAGAGGAGCGAGTCTTCAGGTGAGCCATGATGTGGCTGTCAATCGCATGCAGATTAAGGGAGGAGATTTCCTTTCGAACTGTAACGGAATGCTTGAGTGGGGACTAAGAAATCCCACCACTCAATTTCCTCAATATGTAGTTGAGTTAAAAATTAAAAGCTGTGGCTCGCCCGCATGTCCTTACAGCGTGATGGAGAAAGATGCCAGCGGAAGTTCTGTTGAGAAACAAATTACCGTTGCTCCATCTTTTGAAGGCTTCAAGCAGTGTCTTAAGGAAACTGGTGTGATGAGTGAGAGCGGAAGTGTGAACGCCAATAAAATGGTGATCCGTGATCTTGATATCTCTTTCGATCGTGTTTCACAATCTGCACCTGTGTGGTTTGGCTCACATCTTCCTGAAGCCAAGGCTGTCTATCGCAAACAAGGTGAAAGTGGTTGCTACCACTACGAGGACATTCGTCAGGGTGGAGTGAACATCTACTCCCAGGAAGACAGTGATCGTATGCGTCTGGATGAACAAGCCCAGCTCATTTGTCAGAGCGGAAACTATAGACACATTTCAGATTTCATTGATCGCTACGGCCAATACTCAGGAACCCTGAGCGCCATCCGTGATGAATTGATCCTAAAAGACTATCGCGCACTGGCAGAAAAAATTCGCAAGAATGAAGACATCCAAACTGCAGACTTTTCTATCATCGCCGACTTTCAACGCTATGTGGTTGATCCACTTACCAACCAAATTGCCTCGGTCCATGAGGAAATTGGACGTCTTCCGGCCGGAAGCCAAGAGCGCCGTCGCAAAGAAGCCCAGCTGCAAGACATGATGAAGCGCCTTGCCTCATTTAAATCTTCTCCCTACATCGCCCAGGCGGATGTTGATAAATTGATGGCGAAGGGACTGTTTGATGAAGCCGCATCGGTCAACACCATCCACCTCACCGCTCAGCACTTTGGGCGCCTCGGTGTGAGTGAGAGAGGGGTTGCCATCACTCCACGTGTCGCGCGAAATAGAATCCAAGAAGGCATTAGCCAGTTTAATGCCACACTCGTCGATCGCAAACACGAGTACGAAGTTAAAACCGGCCGAGTCACAGGTGAGTCAGATTACTACTATGACCTAGCTGCTCAACATCGTAGAAATATCCAGATTCGTACCGCAAACTACCAAGCTGAAATCACCACTGAAGCACAACGCATACAACCTCCACAGGGCTACTGTTATCGCTACTTCAGAAACACTCAAAAATGTGTGAACGATTCAATGCTGAGGATTAATGAGTTGCGCGAGCAACTGCGCCTTAGTAATCAGGCCGATGCTGCCATTGTTGAAGAACTCTTAGCGAAATCTCGCCGTTATGAACAATGGGAAACCGAGGGCCGTCGCTATGTTGCTTCTCAGTCAGGCGAAGAGGCACCCAAAGAAGAAGTGGCCCCACGTCGCGAAAGACCTGAGGGGCCAGCTGTTGAAGCGCCTCAAGCCGATCGCAGAGGTGAACAACAAGCCGCTGACAATGGCCAGTACCAGTTCCAGTTCAATAACCCCATGATGCAGGGACAGATGCCAACGCAGCAGCCTGGTATGATTCCTGGCCAGCAACAGTTTAATCCTTATGCTCAACAGCAGCAGTGGGGAACCCAGCAGTTTATGGCACCATGGTGGCAGTCTCAGCAGCCCCAACAGCAGAGCTATAATCCTTTCATGTACCAGCAACAACCTCAGATGGGCATGCAGGGTCAGTATTCATTTAACTTTGGGCAAGCTCAAGCCAACATGAATCCATGGGCCCAGCAAGGCATGCAGATGGGTTACAATGGCAATATGTTTGCCGGTCACCAGAATCCCTATCAGTGGGGTGGAATGCAGCCACAGATGCCTATGGGGCCAGGCTTCGGTCCTCAGTCTTATTATCAAAATGGGGTTGGGTACGGGAACATGATGGGTCAACAAGGAAACTTCGTCTTTAGGCAATAATCAAATAATCAGGTAATCAGGTGCCAGCCTCCGTCTAAGAAATCTTAGACGGAGGCTGGCACTTTTTTTTCTTTTTTTTATTTTTTAGAAATCAATACCAAGTCTCAGGCCAGCACCTAAAACATTCGTCGTTGCGATCTTCGTCGCACTGTTAGAGAAGGTGTAGTAGTCACCGACGAGCCAGTACGCCAAGAAACCTGAGACGTTCACATTCGGATTCCACTGATAGTTAAATCCAAGATCAATCTCCGTTCCATAGTCATCAGTTTGATCAGCTAGGGCATCGAAGCGGTAAGCTTCTTCGTGGTGCCAAGCCTTGGATCCACTCTTCGCTGTCTCCATAGCTGTTGCCATGATCGCGGCCATGCTCCAGGTCCACTTATCAGTCTTGTAGTGCGCATGAAGCTTAAAGAAGCGAGCATTGGTGATGCCAGAGTCAAAGATACTACCGCGAGCTTCATTGAAAGCTGAGTAGTTGTAGCGGAACATCAGTTCAGCGACATGGTAGTTTGGATTTAATTGGAAGCCTTCAAAGGTTGAAGTGGCGCCATTATCACCGCCAACCTGTCCTGCATGGAAACCGTACTCCCATTTTTTGCCCGGTCTCCAGTTGCTTTCGAAAAGGATCGCCGTGCTGGAGATGCTTGAGCTATCCGTGCCGCCATAAATCTTTCCGAATTCTCCGGAAAGAATTGGTACTTCAAACTTCACATCAAACTTCTCCCAGCTTTTCGAAAAATAGATATCAATGAGTGTGACATCAGTTGAGCCGCGGGAGGCAGTTGCTGAAGCAGGGTCAGAGGTGTCTGGAGTATTGCTACGATAAAGCGTATTGGGTTCGTTCGAGCGCTTAGTGTAAGCCACCGAAGCGACCGTGTTGGTGCTCTTGTTGTCGTAAGCGGCAATCAAACCCATTTCGCGGGCATCAGCCTGACCGTTGGGCTGGTTTCTGTCCGTGTTTCCAGCAGCGCCTGTCCCGTAGGAGTTTAAACGAGCCCAGTGGGGAGTCAGAGTAAAGTTTCCAATGCGCATTTGACCCTCAAGACCATCGTACTGAGTATAAAAGCGATCAAAGGTTCCTCGACCCTCATTTAAAACGGCACCGAGTCCGTAGCCTTTTGCATAGCGACCGACCTTCACAAGAGCGGTGTCAGCATAGAGTTCAGCGTAGAGTTGATTCACATTAAGATCCGAGCGTTGAGCCGGAACTGTGTTGTAGTAAGCCGAAGTGCCGCGGCCCGCTTGGTTTTGGGTGGTGTTATCACCCAACAAACCGCCGCGAGCATAACCGGTCGAAAGTTCACCCTTCACCGAAACAGCATCATTCACAATGAGGTGGGGATTGAGCTTAAAAATGTAAGAGTGAAAAAGAGCTGAGTCATCACCGGACTGAATTCCCTGGGTGCCATCGGCAGTTGCAGTTTTTGAAATCGAGTCGTTGGTGCGACGAAAATTATTCAACATGATCGTATCGAAAGCGAGTGATCCATTCCAATCAATAGGAATAGCCAAGGCTGGTAGGGACACGAGGGCAAGGGTCAGGGCCAATAGCTTTTTGGACAAGTGCACAAAAACTCCTTTCAATAACCAAAACATGTTTGAAAGACGATAAAGCAAAGCCTTGGACTCTGTCCAAAAAAAGGTCCCCAAGCGCAGAGATCTAAAATAATGATTTTGCATGGCATCTTCCTTGCCAAAAGTTTGGGAGCACGTTACATTCTGAGACACATTTTTTGTTAGTTCTGTAGGGGTGTCGACAAGTGGTAAGTCAGCAGATTTTGATTCTGCCATACGCAGGTTCGATCCCTGCCACCCCTACCACTTTTTAGTATCTGCTCGTTCAGAGCCAAGAGGAGTGAAAGCGTGAGACGAATTGTCTTAGTATCCGGGTCCTCTATCCCTCAGCTCTCAAAAAAAATCTCTGAATTTCTTGATGTTCCTCTCGTTAACCCTCAAATACGAAAATTCGCTAATGGAGAAATCTACTGCGAAGTAGAGAAGAACGTGCGCGGCGCCGATGTTTTTATCCTTCAGTCAACCTGTGCGCCGGTCAATGATTCGCTGATGGAATTATTGATCATGATTGATGCTCTCAAGCGTGCTTCTGCGAACTCGATTACGGCTGTTATCCCTCACTACGGTTATTCACGCCAAGACAGAAAGAATGCCCCGAGAACTCCTATTACGGCAAAACTCGTGGCTGATCTTCTAACGGTGGCTGGCACCTCTCGAGTGATTACCATGGACCTACACGCTGGTCAGGTTCAGGGCTTTTTTAACATTCCTTTCGATAATATTTTTTCTTCTCCAGTCATTCTCGAGCACATCCGCAAAAATATTCTGCGTGACTCCAACAATCTGATTTGTGTCTCTCCAGACGCCGGTGGGGTTGAGCGTGTTCGCCATTACGCGAAGAAGCTTTCTACTGAAATCGCTATGATTGATAAACGTCGTACCGCCCCGAATGTCGCACAGGCGATGAACGTCGTGGGTGACGTCAAAGGCAAAGACTGTATCATCATCGATGACATGATTGATACGGCTGGAACACTCGTCCAAGCGGCTCAGGCTTTGAAAAAAAATGGCGCCCAGAGAGTATTCGCAGCTGCTACCCATGCGGTGTTTTCTGATCCAGCCCTCACTCGCATTGCCGAGTGCGCCGATCTGGAAGAGGTCATCATTACTGATACCATCCCACTCACGGCGGAAGGCAGAAAAATTGAAAAGATCAAGGTTGTCAGTACTGGCGACATCTTGGCTAAAGCCATCCACCGCACCTTTAATCACGATTCAGTTTCGTCACTTTTCATCTAGCAATGTTTCGTCTTGTCGTAGGGCTTGGTAATCCAGGGCGCGAGTATGATGAGACAAAACACAATATTGCGTGGATGTTGTTTAAAAGCTATGCACCCCTCCAGTCGGCTAACTGGAAAACAAAGTTTAAGGGCCTCTACTCTGATGTAGAAATCAAAGGCCAAAAAGTTACTTTCCTGCTGCCCCAAACCTACATGAATCTCTCCGGGGAGTCGGTGCAGCCCTTGGCGGCTTTCTACAAGATCCCCTTAAATGAAATCCTCGTCGTCCACGATGAACTCGACATTCCCTTCGGACAGGTTCACTTCAAAATGGGGGGCGGATTGGCCGGCCATAATGGTCTTAAGAGTATTGCCCAAACCATGGGCTCTGATCAGTTTGCCCGTATGAGAATAGGGATTGGGCGCCCTGTGCATGGGACTGTGTCTGATTGGGTCCTGGGTGGATTTAGCCCCGAGCAAATGCAGTGGATGCCAGAGCTTTTCAAAAAGCTCCATGGCCCCTTAGAAGAATGTGTGATATCCGGTGTAAACAAAGCATCCGTTGTGAATAAGAAAGATTTGATTTAAGAGGATTATTTATGGGTTTAAATGTGGGTATTGTGGGTCTTCCAAACGTGGGCAAGTCCACCATCTTTTCTGCGCTTACATCTGCGCCGGCTGAAGCTGCCAATTACCCCTTTTGTACCATCGAGCCCAACGTCGGTGTGGTGCACGTTCCTGACTATCGTCTCAAGAAACTCTCAGATATCGTTAAGCCGGAAAGAGTTGTCCCCGCGATCGTTGAATTCGTCGACATCGCAGGACTAGTGAAGGGTGCCTCCAAAGGAGAAGGCCTTGGCAATCAATTCCTGGGTCACATCCGCCAAGTGGGTGCCATCGCCCACGTTGTCCGTTGCTTTGAAGACAATGACATCATTCACGTAGCTGGCAAAATTGATCCAATCTCAGACGTTGAAGTGATTAACATTGAGCTTGCTCTTGCGGACCTAGAAACAGTCACCAAACGTCTCTCGAACCTAGAGCGGATGATTAAGAGTCAGGATAAGGTCGTTTCGACAAAAGCCAAAATTGCCAAGCCCGTCTTGGAAAACATGATTAAGGCGCTTGAATCGGGCAAACCCGCTCGTTCACTGGTGCTGGATGAGCAAGAGCTCGACTCTGTCTCCGACCTGCACCTCATCACCATGAAGCCCCTGATGTATGTCTGTAACGTGGATGAGGCCAACATCAAATCTGAAAATGAACATGTAAAACGCGTCCGCGAAATCGCTGCTCGCGAGAATGCCAAAGTCATCACAATCTGTGGCAAGGTGGAAAGTGAGATTGCGGCCCTCGAGTCACAGGAAGAGAAGGATGAGTTCCTTAAAGAGATTGGAATTGAAGAGTCTGGTCTCTCTAAGATGATCCGTGAAGGCTACGAACTTCTCGGTATGTACACCTACTTCACGGCAGGGGTAAAA
>JAJTIF010000293.1 GCA_021299675.1 Pseudomonadota bacterium
CCTCTTTATTAATTCATGACGCCTGGACGACTGAAAACGAAAAGATCATAATCAGAAAGAGGCTAATCTTCATAGACCTCTCTTCTATGCCCAATTTTAACAACAACAACTATGACTTCGCTTTCTTTCACCTGATAGATGATGCGATAATTCCCAACACGTAATTTAAACAAACCGGCCAAACTTCTTCTTAGAGGTTTGCCAAATTTAAGTGGATCAACCATCAGTTTTTCTTCGATGGCTTTTCTAATTATTTTTTTTGTGGACCCGTCGAGCTCTAAAATTTCATCCGCTGCAGACTTCGCATAGGTGATTGACCAAAGCTTCGAGCTATTTGGTGACATTACTTTCTCTTCTTGGCCCAGACTTCATCATGAGACAATCTTTTTTCACCCAAGCGAGTCGCTGCAATTTTTGCGTAATACAAGTCCTCGTTGATCTCTAACGCTTCTTTTGCGAGATCAAGGATTACACTAGAAATTGAAGCGTCCTTTCGTAGTTTCTTCAAGGTATCGAACTCTTCATAAAGTTCATCTTCTATTGTTAAATTCACTCTTTTCTTGGCTGTCGGCATAGAGCCCTCCGTAACACTAGTGTAACACCTTTAAAACAAAACAGCAAGATCTGTCTTATTTCAAAGCCTTAGCAAAAAAACTCAATCCAACAGCTCTTTGAAGTACTCAGGTCCCAGGATCTGAATGTTTCTTCGCGCGAAGCTACGGCGCCGAAGCACGAAACTCGTGGGTCGTGTAGGATTCCAGCGACGCGGGTTGGGGAGAATGGCTGCTAAAAGCTGCGCTTCACTGGGTGTAAGATTAAGGGCTTTTTTCTTCCAGAATTTCTGGGCGGCGGCCTCGGCACCGTAGAGTCCGGGACCCAGCTCAATGACATTCAGGTAAACTTCGAGGATGCGCTCTTTACCCCACAAGAGTTCTATCAAGACCGTGAAGTAAGCCTCAAGGCCTTTACGAAAATAAGTGCGTGAGGGATAGAGAAACACATTCTTGGCTGTTTGCTGAGAGATGGTGGAGGCGCCGAGTTTACGCTTTCTGGTTTTATTGCGTTTGAGCGCTTTCTCGATCGCCTCGAAATCGAAGCCATGGTGGTTGAGAAACTTGGGGTCCTCCGAAGCGATGACGGCTTTCTGGAGATGCATAGAAACTTCGCTTAGGGGAACCCAGTCTTTTTTTACTGGCATCTGCTCACCCTTGAGGATGTATTCCATTGAGCGCAAAACCATCAAGGGCGTGGCCAGCACGGGCACCCAGCGGAACACAAGCACTGTGAGAATAGAGAGCCCGAAGAACAAACCTATGCACCACAGGAGAACTCTCCCGAGAGTACGCAAAATAGAGGTTTTAGGATGAGACTGAACGGTCTGGGCCATGGGCGCATGCTACTTGAAGTTCTGCACTTTCGCAGCCAAGAAAATCAACTGGTGAATCTAGTAGTGTGGTGGCTTCGTGTTTTCAAGTGTTGCACCACTGGCCTGCAGCTCCAGGCGATCCCGCTGCTCCTTAAGCTCTCGCTCTAAGCGCTCGATGCGGTTTTGCTGTTCAGCTACCACTTTATTCATCTGGAAGATGAATTCCTCGAGGTGAGCGAATTTAATCTCCAAATCAATCACTCTTTTCTCCATGTAATCCTTTTCTTTTTTAATGTTTTTAGTGAGGAGTATCGTTGCAGTTTAAAATACTCGTCATTGCTTGCCCAGAATGTTCAAATATAAGCCGGTCAGGTTAATCTTGACTGTTTAGCTAGGCAACTTTCGCCTCTTTTTCCTGCTCTGTGCGGGAATTTTAACTCAATGTTATGATGATTATGGTCGATAAACCATGTTACCAGGAGGTTTTATGGTCACTCGTTTTTTACTGCTTGCTGCTCTTTTAACTCTAGGTGCTTGCGCTTCTGTTCAGGGAGACCGTGACCCGGCTTCTGCTGGTCAACAGGATCAGGCCCATGAGAAACACGGTCAATTCTACCGTGACGCTGCGTTTTAATAACCTTCAGTTTTGATGGTTGTCAGAACCCAGTGCCAAATGTCGTCAGTTAAAAGCTGCACATAAGAAATGTCCAACATTGCGCCGCCAACTCCAAGTTGGCGGCCTGTGTGGACTCCGATCAACTTCAACTCGCCCTCTTCTCTCTGATACACAGGTCCACCCGAATCCCCCACCACCCCATACTCGTCCTTCACTCTAAGTGATGTGCCAAGAAGGTTCTCTGGAAAACTGGTCTGCCAGGTCCTAAGATTTTTTCCCGCCCGCTGGCCAAAGCCTATGCGCTCACACATTTGGTTTAACTGATAATTGGTACGTTTGGGATAAACCACGTCGATGGGCGTCTCGAGAAACATCAACCCCACGTCCACACTCTCCCCGGGGATGTTGCCCCGGTACTTAGGGTGAGACATGAATGACTGCACCTTTGTCCAATGGGTACCAGGGCCAATCTCTGCTTCAATGGTCACCAGGGCCCCCGAAAGGCCTTCTGTGCAATGGGCAGCCGTGAGAATAACCTGCGGCCGAATTAAAACACCCGAGCAGATGGATTGAGATCCTGATCGATAGAGTTGAATTCCCACGCTGCCTTGAAAATCAGTCCACTCCAACTCGACTCCTCTGGCTAAACCGAAACTCAG
>JAJTIF010000001.1 GCA_021299675.1 Pseudomonadota bacterium
CCCTGCCGCCCCGTAGGGCGTCCGAGCAGCCTCATGAGAAATGAAAGCCTGGCTTTTGCTGAAGCGGTTCCCCAGCAGATGACCTGCGACTGCAGCTCTCCTCAGTGTGCCTACATCGCCAGTAACCAGCGCCGCCTTAGCTACGCCCTTCAGCCAGGACTGCGTGATTTTGCTCAGCCCGACTTCTTAAACCGTAACTGCTCCTCCCCCATGGGATCCGCACTGAAGCGGCCTATCGATACAGTGATCACGACTGGCCAAGATCGGTTAGTAACCAGAAGACTCGATGCAAATCGTCTGGAAGTGACTTTTTCAGAATTCCAAGACGCCCCATTTCTTAATTCTGCTGATGTGTTCACGGAAACGAGAATCTGTCAGTGTCAGAGCGGAGACACGGAGTGTGTCTCGATGCTCGATCGCCTGGCCAACGAGGAGGAGCGAAGACAAAGACGCCCCACCACGATTCATTGTCCAGGGGGCTCTGAGCCGCTACGGGCCGTGGTCGCCAATCGACCTTTTAATTCCGGAGTCCGAAACGGTCCAAATGGCCGCACCATCGAGCTCTACTCAAAGCCCAATCGTAGCTCCATGCTAGAGCCTTGGCACTTCAATCAAATCATCAACGGCAACTGTCCAAGAAAAACAAATTTCTACGATACCTGCGCCCAGCTCTCCTACCAGCGCAACCCGGAGCGCTGCCAGGCGGTGCTGGTGGAGCAAGATGACGGCGCTAACAAAGTCTGTCTTGATCGCTACAACTGGGGTGACTACAACCAAAATATGCAAGGCAGTGAGACCGCACGCTGCCGTGACAGTGCAATTCGAGGGATGGCATTCACCAGATGCACTCCTGACCGTGAACTATAAAAGGATCGCTTATGAAATTTTTACTCTCTCTTATTATTCTCACGAACATCGCCCAGGCAACTGACGTGATCTTTTCGGTGGAACGCTCGACCCCTCTGGGCTTGGATAAGATCGAGATCAAAGAAGTGGCAGCCAATTTTGAAATTCTCAAAACCAGTAACTACTTCGACGTGAAGGATGACCTGCGCTTAGGAAAGTTTTCTGCGACAGAAAAAGAGATGGTGAAAACTATCTTGGGAGAACTCGCTCAAATCAGCACTGAGCTCAAACAAGCTGAAGAGCGGCTTTCCACATTGAACACGAGTTTCAATGAACTCAATTCAAATAAAAATCCCCACGAGCCTTTTTTTAAGCTCAATGGCTTTATCATAAAAAAGGGCTCCATCCTCTACCCTCGGCTTGAAAAGGTTGCATTCAAAATCAACAACCTCAGTCTTTCCCTGGTTGATGGTGTTGAGCTAGATAAAGGCCGCAAGAATTACGTCTTTTTTAAAGATGGGAAAGAAGTAAAAAAAGAATCGTTCAATGCTCGATTCTTTTGTGAGTCACCCAAATTCCCAACCCGCTGCTTGGCACGGGAATGGGGCGCTCTCTACCTGGAGTAATGAGGTATGTGGATTATTCTTCTCCTTACACACGCTGCTTTGGCCCTCGATCCTCTCTCTTTCTTGAGCGACGATGCGAAGCGATCTGCCGTCGCAAAAGCCCAACAAGCTGAGATCAATCGTCGCACGGGGCTCTCGACCACGGATTGTAATGAGTTATTCAGTGATCTTCCTTTTGAAAATAATACCAAGACTCCTTTCCTCACTGCGTTCGGGACCATTCAAGACATGATGGGAGGCATAAGGTATTGGGATCAGCAATGCCTGAGGCAGCTGGCGCAAAACCTCTCCACCCTCAATAGCCCCATTGCACTTCGAGTGGCTGAAGAATTACTGAAGACTGACCTCGAGATGAGTGTGAACAGCACCGCCCAATACTGCTCGCCCCCGACCTCTGGTATTGAACAAATTCTTGCGCTCTCACGAAATGTAAATCGAATTAAAAGCTGCACTCCCCTGGAACAAGGCAAATGGAAAACAGTCAGAGGCAATAGCAAGTCAGGAATTGACTTTAGCTACGGACTCGTCCAGGAAGCTCCCTCAAAATTCAAAGCGGTCCTCAATGTCGAATTCACTGGCACGAACAATGGAGTCACACCGCAGATGATGTTAGAGCGAGCGCGGACCTGCATGAACTCTATTAAATCAGGCCTTAAGGGACCGAATGGAGAGCAACTTTCGATTAGTCTTCTCACGCCTAGAGAAGCAAACCAACTCCCAGTGAATCTTCGCCCTCGAAAGACCTCCATTTCGATTGAGAACGAAAATGCCAGAAGCCATTCTAAAGCCTACGCCTCTTCGATTGGTTGCCCCACTATATTGCATGAAGTTTTGCATCTGCTGGGTCTTTGTGATGAGTACCCAGGGGAGAGCGATAACTACCCCTGTCGCGCCGTCGGGAATCGGGACAGTGTCATGAGAAACCAATTCCTCACTTTCGGAGCGGCTCTCTCTGAAAACCTCACCTGTGAGTGTACATCCGAGGAGTGCTTGAGTGTGCTATCTGACCCAGCAAAACGGGCGATCCTGCTTATGCCAACCTACTACGATGTTATTCCGCCACATTTTAGAAACCGCTATTGTAAGTTTGATCCGACCATCTATCGCAAAAGGTTCTCTGATTACTCTCTTCCAGATCAAGCTTACAGCGCGACCCTTGAGTCAGATCACACCCTCAAGGTGATGAGCATCTACAACCCCGGCGCAGAGTATTTTGATGAAGCACCTCTTGTTTGTAACTGCCCCGAAACAGACCAAGAGTGTAAATCCAGCTTACGAGAGTTCGCGCAACCCAGCTCCACTCTTAAACCAAACTCTTGTCCAGATCCTATGACCCTCAAGGCTTCGGTGATCGGACAAAATCCTGTGGCGGATGGTTTTTCAAACGGTCAGCTTCGGATCCATAGACCTGCGAGCAGACCAAGCCTGCTCGAACCAAGGCATTTTAATCGAATCATGGCCGGAAGCTGTGAAGCAAAGACAACAAGCTATGAACGCTGCGCTGAGTTTGCGTATGAGACCAGCAAAGTCGTTTGTAAACAAGCTCCCGCGCAATGCTTGAACAACACCACTTGGGGACAATAAAAAAAGGCTCCCATAGGGAGCCTTTTCTCAAGTTCTTTAAATGTAAAAACTAGAAACGATTGACGACGTCGTTCTTCTCAAAGAAGTAAGCAATCTCACGCTCAGCAGAAGTCACAGAGTCAGATCCGTGAACTGAGTTTTCGCCAACAGACTTCGCGTAAAGCTTGCGGATAGTACCAGGAGCAGCGTTAGCTGGGTTTGTTGCGCCCATAAGCTCACGGTTCTTTGCCACAGCATTGTCACCCTCTAGAACCATGATCATCACTGGCCCAGAAGTCATAAATGTTACAAGTTCGCCAAAGAATGGACGCTCTTTGTGTTCAATATAGAAACCTTCTGCTTTCTCTTTAGAGAGTTTCGCAAAACGAGCGGCTGAAATACGCAGACCATTCTTTTCGAAAATGCTGATGATATTGCCGATGTTGTTATCAAGTGTTGAGTTCGGCTTAATAATGCTGAGTGTTTTTTCGTTAGCCATTGTATTCTCCTAGAAATTTTTATCTTTATTACACTTTCTTCAGAACTTCTGCAACTTTCGCGCCCAAGTCAGCAGGAGATCTTGCAATTGTGACTCCGCACTCTTGTAAGATTCTGAACTTAGCTTCTGCGGTATCGTCTCCACCAGAGATAATCGCACCAGCATGGCCCATGCGTTTACCAGCCGGAGCAGCCGCTCCAGCAATGAAGCTGACGACGGGCTTTTTGAAGTTTTGCTTAATCCAGCGCCCGGCCTCA
>JAJTIF010000379.1 GCA_021299675.1 Pseudomonadota bacterium
ATAAAAAAAGAGGGTGCATCTTGCTATTCTGACACCAAGTTCCCCTGGCACTACCTTCGCCGCAACTGAGCTTGACTTCCGGGTTCGGGATGTGACCGGGTATTTCCTCAGCGCTATCGACACACCCAAACTGTTAAAAACAAATTTAGGTAACTCTATATACAATCACAAAACAAGACCAGCAAGACAATTCGAACCATGTAGAAGCCATTATAAATAAACCTCTCTCAAGCGTAATGAGAGACAAAGAAAATAAAGCAAAACGGGTTATTAGTATTGGTCAGCTTAACACATTACTGCGCTTACACACCCAACCTATCAAGCTCGTAGTCTACAAGCACCCTTAATAGAAATCTTATCTTGAAGACGGCTTCCCACTTAGATGCTTTCAGTGGTTATCCGATCCGAACGTAGCTACCCGGCAATGCAATTGGCATCACAACCGGTACACCAGAGGTTCGTCCAACCCGGTCCTCTCGTACTAAGGTCAGATCTTCTCAAATTTCTTACGCCCACAGAGGATAGAGACCGAACTGTCTCACGACGTTCTGAACCCAGCTCGCGTACCGCTTTAATTGACGAACAGTCAAACCCTTGGGACCTGCTCCAGCCCCAGGATGCGATGAGCCGACATCGAGGTGCCAAACTTCATCGTCGATGTGAACTCTTGGATGAAATCAGCCTGTTATCCCCGGAGTACCTTTTATCCGTTGAGCGATGGCCCTTCCACTCGGAACCACCGGATCACTAACACCTGCTTTCGCACCTGCTCGGCGTGTTTGCCTCGCAGTCAAGCTCCCTTATGCGTTTACACTCTACGGCTGGTTTCCATTCAGCCTGAGGGAACCTTTGTGCGCCTCCGTTACTCTTTAGGAGGCGACCGCCCCAGTCAAACTGCCCACCAGACATTGTCCCCCGACCCGATAAGGATCGCAGGTTAGGATTCCAGTCAACGAAGGGTGGTATTTCAAGGTTGCCTCCCCGTACGCCAGAACGCACGGATCAAAAGCTCCCACCTATCCTACGCATCGTTAACCGAAACCCAATGCCAAGTTACAGTAAAGGTTCACGGGGTCTTTTCGTCCTTCTGCGGGTAGCGCGTTTCTTCACGCGCTCACCAATTTCGCTGGATCTCTAGCTGAGACAGTGGGGAAGTCGTTACGCCATTCGTGCAGGTCGGAACTTACCCGACTAGGAATTTCGCTACCTTAGGACCGTTATAGTTACGGCCGCCGTTTACTGGGGCTTCAATTTAAAGCTTCGACTTACGTCTAACCTCACCTTTTAACCTTCCAGCACCGGGCAGGCGTCAGCCCATATACTTCCACTTGCGTGTTTGCATAGACCTGTGTTTTTGATAAACAGTCGCTACCCCCGTTTCACTGCGACCCTCGTACGCTACGTCAGCAAGTGACTTCACGTTCAAGGGCGTACCTTCTCCCGAAGTTACAGTACTAATTTGCAGAGTTCCTTAGCTAGAGTTCTTCCAAGCGCCTTAGGATTTTCTCCTCATCCACCTGTGTCGGTTTACGGTACGGATTAATACAAAACTCCCTACGAAGCTTTTCTTGGAAGCTGAGGGTCATGGACTTCTGCTTGCGCATCGGCATCAGGCCTCAGTGTTTAAATACGCCAGCGGATTTGCCTACCAGCGCCACCTACACCCTTACACGGGAACAACCAATCTCCCGATCCACTACCTTTCTTCGTCACTCCTTCAGTCAAACGTTTCGTACCAAGCACAGGAATATTAACCTGTTGTCCATCGACTACGCCTTTCGGCCTCGCCTTAGGTTCCGGCTTACCCTGGGAGGATTTACCTGGCCCAGGAACCCTTGGATTTACGGCGGGAGGGATTCTCGCCCTCCTTATCGCTACTCATTTCAGCATCAGCTCTTGTGGGACCTCCAGCGCTCCTCACGGTACGCCTTCATCAGCACACACAATGCTCTCCTACCACAATAAATTGTCCATAGCTTCGGTACGACACTTAAGCCCCGTTACATTTTCGGCGCAGAACCACTAGTCCAGTGAGCTATTACGCTTTCTTTAAAGGATGGCTGCTTCTAAGCCAACCTCCTGGATGTCACAGTAGTTCCACAACCTTCCCCACTTAGTGTCAATTTAGGGACCTTAGCTGATGGTCTGGGCTCTTTCCCTTTTGTCCACGGACCTTAGCATCCGTAGGCTCACTGCCAGTCTGTACTCAACGGTATTCAGAGTTTCATATGGTTTGGTAGTACGGTAATACCCCTAGCCAAGTGAGTGCTGTACCCCCGTCGGTAAACAACTGACGCTGCACCTAAATGCATTTCGGAGAGAACCAGCTATCACGGAATTTGATTGGCCTTTCACCCCTATCCACAGGTCATCCGAGACGTTTTCAACCGTCACCGGTTCGGTCCTCCACGAGGTTTTACCCCCGCTTCAACCTGCCCATGGATAGCTCATCCCGTTTCGGGTCTACAGCATGCGACTAACGCCCTATTCAGACTCGGTTTCCCTACGACTACACCTGCAACGGCTTAATCTCGCCACATACCATAACTCGCTGAATCATAATGCAAAAGGTACGTCATCAGGCATTTCAATAGCCCTCTGACTGTTTGTAAGCACACGGTTTCAAGTTCTATTTCACTCCCCTCATCGGGGTTCTTTTCACCTTTCCCTCACGGTACTCGTACACTATCGGTCAGTCAGTAGTATTTAGCCTTGGAGGGTGGTCCCCCCAGATTCAGACAGGGTTTCACGTGCCCCGTCTTACTCAGGATACCCGCCCAGCTTGAACAATTTCGGATACGGGGCTTTCACCCTCTATAGCGTGCCTTCCCAGACACTTCTCCTATCGTTCTCCCCTTGATGCAGGTCCTACAACCCCAAAGTGCACGCACTTTGGTTTGGGCTATGCTGCGTTCGCTCGCCGCTACTTGCAGTATCTCATTTGATTTCTTTTCCGGTGGGTACTTAGATGTTTCAGTTCCCCACGTTAGCTCTATCCAGACTAGTTTCTCATCTGGAAGTCGCTTAGCTTTCACTAAGCGGAGTTGCCTCATTCGGAGATCTCCGGATAAATGTCTGATTACCGACTACCCGAAGCTTATCGCAGGTTATCTACGTCCTTCATCGCCTCTGACTGCCAAGGTATCCACCGTGTGCCCTTAGTAGCTTTATTCTAGTTTTTTATAATGTTTACACTTTTCAGTTTTACTCTACATGGTTCTCGTCTACTTGCTGATCCTGTTATGTGATTGTCAAAGAGCATAGAAATTAAATCTCAAGCATTGCTGCTTAAAAAAATAATCTCTTGTTTATATGACCAAGATGAAAAGAAAGGATCCGCGATTTCAATAAAATTGACTTGGATAAAATATCCTTAAAAAGGAGGTGATCCAGCCGCAGGTTCCCCTACGGCTACCTTGTTACGACTTCACCCCAGTCATCGCTCCCACTGTAGACGCTCTCCCCCTTGCGGTTAGAGTCACGTCTTAAAATGAAAACAACTCCCATGGTGTGACGGGCGGTGTGTACAAGGCCCGGGAACGTATTCACCGCGGCGTGCTGATCCGCGATTACTAGCGATTCCAACTTCATGGAGTCGAGTTGCAGACTCCAATCCGGACTGAGACATGCTTTTTGAGATTTGCTCCCCCTCGCGAGTTCGCATCCCTCTGTACATGCCATTGTATTACGTGTGTAGCCCTAGACATAAGGGCCATGAGGACTTGACGTCATCCCCACCTTCCTCCTGGTTAACCCAGGCAGTCTCGCCAGAGTGCCCAACTTAATGCTGGCAACAGACGATAGGGGTTGCGCTCGTTGCGAGACTTAACCCAACATTTCACAACACGAGCTGACGACAGCCATGCAGCACCTCTCTCACAATTCCCTTGCGGGCACTTTAGGCATTACCCCAAATTCTGTGGAGTTCAAGCCTAGGTAAGGTTCTGCGCGTTGCTTCGAATTAAACCACATAATCCACCGCTTGTGCGGGCCCCCGTCAATTGTTTTGAGTTTTAGCCTTGCGGCCGTACTCCCCAGGCGGAACACTTAATGCGTTAGCTGCGTCACTGAGGGAGTCAATACCCCCAATAACTAGTGTTCATCGTTTACGGCGTGGACTACCAGGGTATCTAATCCTGTTTGCTCCCCACGCTTTCGCGCCTCAGCGTCAATAGTCGTCCAGGCAGGCGCCTTCGCCTCCGGTGTTCCTTCACATCTCTACGGATTTTACCCCTACACGTGAAATTCCCCTGCCCCCTCCGACATTCTAGACTAGCAGTTTCAGACGCAGTTTCAGGGTTGAGCCCTGAGATTTCACATCTGACTTGCTGATCCGCCTGCGCGCGCTTTACGCCCAATAAATCCGAACAACGCTTGCACCCTTCGTATTACCGCGGCTGCTGGCACGAAGTTAGCCGGTGCTTATTCTTTAGGTACCATCAAATCAGGGGGTATTAGCTCCCTGACCATTTTTCCCTAATAAAAGAGTTTTACAATCCGAAGACCTTCCTCACTCACGCGGCGTTGCTGCGTCAGGGTTTCCCCCATTGCGCAATATTCCCTACTGCTGCCTCCCGTAGGAGTCTGGACCGTGTCTCAGTTCCAGTGTGTCCGATCATCCTCTCAGACCGGATAGACATCGTCGGCTTGGTAGGCCATTACCCCACCAACTACCTAATGTCACGCAGGCCCATCTTAAAGCGAGAGGTATTGCTACCCCCCTTTGAAGTCACCTTCATATGCGGTATTAGCACAACTTTCGCTGTGTTATTCCCCACTTCAAGGCAGGTTACCTACGCGTTACTCACCCGTGCGCCACTATACTCATCCCGAAGGACTTTCTCGTTCGACTTGCATGTATTAGGCACGCCGCCAGCGTTCGTTCTGAGCCAACATCAAACTCTCCAAGTTATATCTAAAATTTTTAAATTATTTAGTTAGAACACTGGAGCAATATAGCTCTAGAAATTGTTCTTGTTTCGATCGATTGCCACAAGGGCAAAGGTCGTCTGTTGCTTTGAATTCGCATTCTCTACAACTTGATCTTACGACGACCATAGTTTATTGAACGGGATCCTTTCTCATCTTGATCCGAATGTCCGTCTGTTACGACAAAACACTCGAAACTTATCTCTATTAAATTGTCAAAGAACGTAAATTTTTCGGAAGGCGTCGTTTGTAGCATTCAGTTTTAAGTGCTGCAAGCAAAATCTCTAAAAAATTTTCACGGTGATATTTTTTGTTTTTGGTGGAGATGACAGGGATCGAACCTGCGACCCTCAGAATGCAAATCTGATGCTCTCCCAGCTGAGCTACACCCCCGCAAAACATATCGTCGTGAGGTGCAAAGTTAATGATTCCGAAAGACAGTGTCAACGAGTTAGATAAGAAATTTTTCGATGATGATTATGAAAAATAAAAAAGGCAGCCGAAGCTGCCTTTTTTCTCAATCAATTTTTTGAAAGTGGCGTGGGATAAGAGCTGTTTCCCCACTCCTGAATCAACTTGCGCAATGCGCGAATCTGGCGTTTAGGGTCATCTTCTAAAACACCCTCTGATGCAGATATAGTCCCGCCTTCCCAGAAATTCGGCATTGAAGTGTAAGGCATAATCGCCGTTGGATTGGTTAACCACTTCTCTATCCAAGAAGGACGCAAGCGAAGCTTAGCATCCTTGAGTGCTGGGGCCTGAGCTTCGTCTTTAGTAAAACCAATTGTATGACAGGTGGTACATGCAAGCTCATTCCAAAGCTTCATCGCTGCTTCACGCTCACCAGCCTCCCACTCAACCTTACCAAGATTTTCAAAAGTAGGTTGATCAGAATCAGCTTGGAAGTAAGCAACGATCTTGTTCAACTCCTCATTAGAGTAATTGAATGAAGGCATGCGAACTTCCACATAAGGACGAATCGTGTGAACATTCTGAAGGAAATTATTGAACCAATCGGTTTGAACACGATGACCTTGCTTAACAAGCCATGGAGGTCCGTAGTTTGGATCTTCAAAGGCTTTTGAAAGTTCACCACCGTTGCCATCAATATTATGACAGCCTTGGCAGTTAAACTTATTCACAACTTTTTTGCCATCTTCTGCAATCTTTTCATTAGCACTTAAAATTTTCTGACCACGTAATGGAACTTTTGCATCAACAAGGCCCAGGAGATGAACCATGATGGATTCAATTTCCCAATCTTGTAGGTAAAAGTTAGGCATCTTATTGAGGTCTTTGAAAGGCTTAGGAACACCCAAGTCCCAAATACTTGGCTGCTTCAAGTGTTGAGCAATCCAACCTTGACGCGTTTTGGGAACTTGTTTCTGTTGGCCAAAGCCAAACTGCTCGACTGGCTTAGATCCAACTTTTGTGAGTTCTGGACCAATCGGAGGAAGCTCGGCGCTGAATCCATTAATATTGTGACAGGAGTAACAGCCATATTTTGAAATTGATCTTCTGCCTAGCTCAAGAGTTCTTTCTTCGTCGCTCAGTCCCTCAAGCTTTTTCTTGGCGGTATCGAGTGTATCAAAAGCCGAGAAGTAGTCTTGAACAAGAATTTCGTCGCGAAGCTTCTTATTTAATTCTGGGAAAGTGAGACCCGCAAAAGCCTCATTTTTAAGATTTAACAAGTAAGCCGCAATATCGTTAGCTTCTTGATCCGTTAAGCGGAAAGAAGGCATGATCGTGTCTTCTTGGTAGTGGTTTGGCTTTTTCAACCAGGACACTAACCAGTCCGGGTCAACTTTCGAGCCAGTTCCTGTCAGGTAAGTTCCCTTGCGAGCACCAACAGCGTTCCATTTGTCATCGATACCTTCGACCATGTGACATCCCACGCAGCCGACTTTCTCAATAAGCTCTTTCCCTTTCGCTGTATTACCACCTTTATAAGGGGCATAGGGCTTATAAGGCTTAGCTTGGTGAGCGAGGTATTCAACCATCGCATTCACTTCAGCCTCATTTTTCTTCATGTACGCAGGAGCCGAGTTATTGGCCTGCATGAAGAAAGCTGGCATCTTAGATTTGGGGTTAAATGAATGAGGACTCCAGATCCAGTTCTTCATCCACTCTTTATTAGTTTTTGCAGTGATTTTTTCCAGAGAAGGACCCGGCTTTTCAAGGTGATCCCAGCCTTCAATCTTGTGGCACCCATAACAGCCGTAGGTCTCAGTTAGCTCTTTACCTTTATTAAGCTTGTCAGCAAGCGGGATACGCTCCACACCTTTGTGACACTTAATACACATGCCTTCAGAGTATTGGAGTGGGAGCATAGGCTGAGGAACCTTGTGTGGTTCATGCCAGTGATACTTTGCGATCCAGTCTTTCTTTTGAGCCTCATTTTGAGGAATGTGAGCTGGTGAATTGAAATCATGCACACGATCGCCGACTCCACCGTGGCAAGAAGTACAGCCAAAATCTTTAATCGGGTGAGCTGAATTCACACCAACAGCAAGTGTATCAAGCTTCGGGTGAGTTTTGTAAGGATTGGGTTGGTCTTCGTAACCGGTACGATCAATAAACACGTGACAAGTCGTACAGCGATCGATCTTTGGGATCTGTTGAAAGTACATGTCACTGTTGTCATTAAGGATAACGTACTGACGGATTTTAATAGTCGGGTCAAGAAAATCAATAAAGGGAGCATTTCTGAGTGCCCAAAGTGGACTTTTCTCTGTGCGAGCTAGGCTAGCAACTAGGCGATCACGATCAGCCACGATTGATTTTACATTTTTCTCAGCAACAGTTTTTGCCTCTTCGAGCTTTTTGAGCTCTGCCGTGTAGCCATCAAGCTCGCCAGTGAGAGCTTTTAGCTTATCGCGACCAGCATTCTCACGAGCCTTATACTCATCGAATGTTTTTTTGTATTTCTTGGCTTCATCGAAGTGCTTCGCTGAGAGGGCGTGCTCATATTTAAACTGCCACTCTCCTGACTGAGACCCCTGAACACCGTTATACATGTTTTGAACGTAGATACGATTCTCTACGTCAGTAATCTTTTGCTTAATCTTACGAGTCGCAAGCTCATTTTCTTCTAGGGCTTTCTCGGCTTGAACCAACTCTTCTTTTGCGGCAGAAAGTTTTGATGTATCAATGGTTCCTTCGACCTCTTTAACTTTCAAAGCGGTTACTTGGTTTTCAATATCCATGGCTTTAACTTGAACTGCTTTCCAAGGACGGATGTAATCGTCTAAGACGACCCAAATCACAGTCAATAGAAGCAACACAGATAAGACCGCAAAGACCTTATTTAGGTTGGATATATTGTAGGCCATTCCAGGTTCACGTTTCATTTTTGCTACCTTCGCTCGCGCAATTAATTAGAGATTCAATTCAAATTCTGGCATCGCTACGATGTACTTGAGGTTAATGAACCAACGTAAGTACATTTTGATGGGAAGACTAGCTGCACTTAAGATCAGAAAAATCAAAAGGTAGTAGCGAACCGTACCCATATCCTTAAGGAATTTATGACCCCATTTCTTGGTGATAAGAGGAACAATCCCTACGAGATAAAAACCTGTTAGGATAATTCCAAAAATTTCACGCAGAATGATGTTTTTGGGAAGACCCATGTTAAACACCTTAATCCACATGATCTCGGAGAGGTTGATGTTGTTCTCCGCTACAACTTTATGGGCATCCCAATACTCGAAAGGTCCGTAGAAGGTCCAGTTAGGGCCTCGAAGGAATGTTCCTACCTGAATGAGGAAAATCCACAAAACAATCCATCCAAACATAAAGCCAGAGATCGCAAATTTTCTTTCAGCGAAAGTGTAATAGCCATTACCCTTAGGGTTCGTATCGATAAAAGGGAGAAGGATGAGACCAACCAAAATAATTCCTGGCAGAACAACACCTGCCATCCATGGGTCGAAATAAACTAGCATTTCTTGGAGACCAAGGAAGTACCAAGGGGCTTTAGCTGGGTTAGGGGCCCAAGTGGGGTTAGCTGGCTCTTCAAGTGGGGCCTTAAAGAAGATTGCCCAAACGATGAGAAAAACCGTACACGCAATACCCGCAAAAAGTTCTGTATAAACAAGGTTTGGCCAAGCCCATACTTTTTCACGGTTCTCAGGTGTGCCTTCTAGGGGACCTTCGCCAGCAGCAATGCGCTTGTCGTTTTCAACGCCCTTGTGAATAGCAAACCACCAAGACCAAAGAACCACTGCATTTAGAATGATGATTGGAATATTATCCGGAAGACTGATAACAGAGAAGAAGACAGGGTCAGCGAGCATCCATCCGAAAATAACCAAGATAGAAACTAAACTGAAAAGCCCAAATTTTTTAGAGCCGACAATGTCCGGTCGTTTTACTGTAAAAAAGAAAAACGCCATCACCCCAGTAAAGGAGTAAAGCGGCGACGAGAGATAGTTGATAAATTCTTTAATCATATCATTCCTTGATTTCGCTCTTAGAGAGGAGCGGAAATTCCTCCGTCTTTTCTAACGCGCCAGAAGTGAACAGCGATGAGCACGGCAACGACCAGCGGGATGAATACGCAGTGTAGAATATAAAATCTAAGCAGTGCTGCCTCGCCTACGAAACGACCACCTAGGAGCTGGAAGCGAACGTCGTTTTTGTCTGAGACCATGACAAAGTCACCAATCTGAGCGAGAGCTGCACCAGGACCACCGTGACCCAAAAATGGAGTCGCTTTAGCCATGTTTGAACCTACGGTAATAGCCCAAATGGCGAGCTGATCCCAAGGTAAGAGGTAACCAGTGAATGAAAGAAGAAGTGTAAGAACGAGGAGAATAACACCTACGCCCCAGTTAAATTCACGTGGTGGCTTATAAGAGCCAGTCATGAAGACTCGGAACATGTGAATCCAGACTGTGATGACCATTAAGTGAGCGCCCCAACGATGGAGTTCGCGCATAATACCCAAAGGAACGTGCTC
>JAJTIF010000415.1 GCA_021299675.1 Pseudomonadota bacterium
AGAACATCCATGACACGTTCATGCAGATCCAGCTCAGGATGGCGAGGTTGATAAGCGTAAGGGTCTTTCTCTTTTCGATGTACACGAGACAAACACCTGAGGCGATGGTGGGAACAATCATCCCCACGGAGACCTGCTCCATCTGAAGCATCCACATGGCATCCATGAGAAACCACGACGCCGAGTTGATGGTGTCGAGGACATCTTTTGAAATGAAAAAGGGGCGCTCATTTGTGTTCATCAGCGCAGATTAATGAATCTCACTGAAATAAAAAGAGCTTGAGTAAAATCTATAGACCTTAGGCTTCTTTATTTTTTTCTGAAACCATCTCGTTGAGGTTCCACAGATCGTACGCCCAACCAAATGTTAATAATCCAGCGGTGCAAAGCCACAAAAGCCCTGTCCAGATTTTTCCAAGGTAGAAGCGGTGAAGCCCAAGGGCGCCCCCGAATGTGGCGAGCAGCCAGGCGATGTTGTAATTGTAGCGGCCGTTCACATACTTGATCTCGGCGTCTTGGTGCATGCCCGGCATGAGGAAGAGATCCACGAACCAGCCGATCCCGAACATACCGAAGGAGAGGAACCACAAAAGCCCTGTCCATTTTTTGCCAAAATAAAAGCGATGGGATCCGGTGAAACCGAATATCCAAAAGATGTAGCCTGCGATTAAATGGTGACCTGTAGGGGGAAGAAGTTGTTTACTCATGCCTCTACTTTGACCTAAAGCACACTCTTTTACAAGGACCGACCATGTGGACTCCTGACCCCAATATTGTTCGAAGCGCGCTCGCCCTCGTCGAAGGGGAAAAAAATCTGACCGCCAACCTGGCCAACATCTCGGCCTTACTTTTTTATTCCCTCAAAGATTTAAACTGGGCCGGGTTTTATCTGTGGAGTGAGGAGGATAAGGAATTGGTCTTAGGCCCCTTTCAGGGTAAACCGGCTTGCCTTCGCATCAAGCCTAACCGCGGCGTGTGCGGAGCGGCCTATCGAGAACAAAGTACGCAACGGGTACCAGATGTGCATGCCTTCCCTGGTCACATCGCCTGTGACGGTGACACGCGCTCGGAGCTCGTGGTGCCGCTCATGCATCAAGGCCAGTGCGTCGGTGTGTTGGATCTCGACTCTCCCCGCCTAGATCGCTTCACCTCCGAAGATCAGCTCTTAGTCGAAGAACTTGTGACAACCTTCATGCCAATAATCTGGAGAACTAAATGAACATCGTCATCACAGGTGGCTCAAGTGGGATTGGCCTAGAACTCGCGCGCCAGCTGAGCGCCCGCGGCGAGAAGGTTTTTGTGGTCTGCCGCAAGAGCACACCAGAGCTCAGAGAGCTCTCCCTTGAGACGCTGGAAGGGATCGATCTGACTGAAGCTGGTCTTGAGGAAAAGCTTAAAATTTATTTTAAAGGCCTCAAGATCGATTGGTTGATCAACAATGCTGGAGTGTTCGGCGATGATCACTTAGGAGTTCTTGATCCCTCACAGTTGCGCACTCAGTTCGAAGTCAACGCGATAGCCCCTCTGAGAGTGACTCAGGCCCTGCTCCCTCAGTTGAGCCGAGGATCAAAGATTGCGATGGTCACAAGCCAGATGGGATCTATTGAAGAAACTTCCGGTGGTTACTATGCTTACCGTATGTCCAAAGCAGCTCTCAATATGGCCGGAAAAAACCTGGCGCTTGATCTGAAACCCAAAGGCATCAGTACAATCTTACTGCACCCGGGCTACGTCAAAACCAAGATGACTGGGTTCCACGGAGAGATCACGCCCGAGGCATCGGCCAAGGGGCTCATCAAATTGATCGATCAACTCACGATGGAGAATTCGGGAAGCTACTGGCACAGCAATGGACGAGAGTTGCCGTGGTGATTTACTCTCGGCTCAACCAGCCCTTCGACTTCACTTTCCAATAGATAAAGAGACTCACGCCGATCATCAATCCAAGACTGCCAAAATAGCCGTAACGCCAACTCAATTCTGGCATGAATTCGAAGTTCATGCCGTAGACACCGACGATAAAGGTGAGTGGGAGAAAGAAGAGTGAGACCACAGTGAGAAAGCGCATGGTTTCGTTGGTGCGATGACCTGAGAGAGCGATGTGAAGACCCAATAGGTTTTGCACATCTTCCATCAACTCATCACAGTACTGCCATAGTCCCTCGGCGCTCTCACGCAAATCGGTGTGCCAGGGTGTGGGTTTGGTGGAGTGAACGGTGATAAATTCTTTGAGCACGTTACCCGTGTGCCAGACCTGACGCTTAATAAGAGAGAGGCGCGAGCGCAGACTATAAAGCGAAATGAGCTCTGTGCTTGAGGGGGTCCGCCCCAGCAACTCTTTCTCTAAACGCTCCAACTCTCCTTCTACACCTTCC
Organism: Pseudomonadota bacterium; assembly: GCA_021299675.1. Taxonomy (GTDB): domain Bacteria; phylum Bdellovibrionota; class Bacteriovoracia; order Bacteriovoracales; family Bacteriovoracaceae; genus UBA6144. Next base: position 2,376 of record JAJTIF010000415.1, read on the forward strand.
AGATAAGGCATATAGGAATCGATGGTTTTCTTCATCAAGCGCACAAAAATATCTTCGGGCGACTGGTCCGCAGCCACATTAGCGCGAGCATCAACAAGAAAAGGCTGATCACCACGATGGACCGTGATCAGAAAATCTTTTTGGATAAAGCACGCCAGCTTGCGCGTCAGCGTGAGGAGATCATCAGCGTCTTTGGGGGCTTTATTATCCAGACAGCGCACAATCAAAAAGAGCGTGTCGCCCACTTTCTCAATTTTAGGAAAGTGCTCAGGGTCGAGACAGTCTTGCACGGAGGTATGGTGTAGTTTAAAGCGGTCGGCGATGCCGCGCAAAACCTGAGGAGTAGGGTCAACCACATCCCACCAATGAGAGAGAGGCTGGTAAATAACGTCGCTTGTTGTCATGAGAATATGATCATTTAATTCGCGCCATAAGACTAGTGGTTTGACAGATAAAACACCTCTTCCTACCATCTCAGCAATCACTCTCTTGAGGAGCTATCCTTTGAAACTTTTCATTTTTCTCTCTTTGCTCGTCTGCGCAACAGGATGGGCTTCGGAAACGATGGTCTTCATGCGTGAAACCCCACAGGGCAAGCACGTGGTCCTCAAAACGGGGAACACTGAAACCGTTCTCACTCGCTCTAAAAACTGGCACCT
>JAJTIF010000200.1 GCA_021299675.1 Pseudomonadota bacterium
CGCTTGCTCCATCTGCGTGAGCATTTGGGGTGTAGGGGGCACACCTGCGATACGGTTGTGAATTTTATAGGCCTTGCTTCTCTCAATTTGACCTGCATGCAGGGCACCTGAGAGCAGCAAAGTAAGGCAAATGAACTTTTTCATTTTAAGAATCTCCTAATCAACATTTTCGGTTAATTTCTGACTAATTGTGAGAAGAAAAATACAAACACTCAGGTAAGTACTGCTTTACTGGACTTCTCTGATGCAATTATTCTTATGAGATGAAGAGATACAGTCTTTTAGCCTTCCTTCTCCTGGCCATGCTGATAGCAGTTGATTTCTTTAGTAAGGAATTAGCCTTGCAGTATTTGCCCCATGTCTACAATCCAGGCCTGATGCTGGGTTTCTTGGGTGCGCTCCCCCCCTTTCTGTTAGTGATAAGTCTGGGCTCGATAGCATCTTTTCTTTTTCTGCTTTTCACTCTCGTGCAGCTTTTTCTTAATCCGAAACTGACGGGCCTCAAGTTTGGTTTCTCATTTTTGGTGGCTGGTATCTTTGGCAACGTCCTCGACAAGGCTCTTAGGATTGGAACAGTGGATTGGATTCCTTTCCCATGGTTTCAATCAAAAATAGTGATGTTCAATTTCTCTGACGCTTTCTTGTGGGTCGGTATCCTCACTATCCTCTGGTGGCTCTTTCGCAAGGATCAGGAACTTTGGTATCCCGGAGAGCAGCGCCGCCGGATTTGGCATGATCCCAAAGAGCAGCTCAACTTTGCGTATAAGTTTGTCGCCATTGTTTTTGGTTTATGTGGCATGGTGGGCTTTTTCAGTTATGTCTATATTCAGCAGATCCTGGCCCACTTACCGGCGCACTTGTCACAGAATTTAGGGACTCATTATCTGGTCGTTCTTTTTTGTTTGAGTTTATTATTTATGCTGGTGGCCTTTATCATCGGTGTTTGGATATCTCATCAGTTGATGGGACCGATTGTGGGATTTGAGAGGCACGTTGAGGAGATCATGAATGGGAAACACAAAGAATTTAAGCTGCGAGAGGGCGATATGTTCAAAAAATTAGAAGAGATTGCCGCTCTTATCACGAAGCTGGCTCTTCTCTTTGTGCCGCTAAACATCCTTATGTCGGATGCACTGGCCTACCCCCAGTACATCGGGCTTCAGTACACCTCGTGTTTAACCTGTCACTTTAACCCTCAGGGTAATGGCCCTCTTAATGATTATGGCCGAGGAGTAGCCGCCACGGCGATCGCTGGTCGCCTCGGGGTAGGAAATGATGTGAGTGAAGAAGACCTTGTCCGACGTTCTGCCTTTCCTGGCATCAAACCTGAGACCAATAAGTGGCTGAGACCGATGATCGGCTATCGTGGCTTGGGGCTTGATCGTAACGCCTTCACCGGTCAGTCGAATAAAAGTTTTATTCAGATGCAAATGGACGCCTCCCTCACGCTGAAAGCAGGCGAGCGCGATCAGTACATCATGAGTTTCACCTACGGCACACGACCCGTGAACCGCGCTGAAGCGCAAAACCTCATGGAAAGTAAAGGCTACTCTCGCGAGCACTATGTTGGATGGAGACCAACTCCGAAAGTGGGCCTCTATGCTGGTAAAATGGATAAGGCCTTTGGCCTGCGTATTCCGGATCATAATTTGAGTTCTCGTGCCCAGACTCGCACCGCCCAGTTTAATCAGGTCCACGGGGTCATGCTGCATGTGGTGGGCGAAAAAGTCGAAACCTCGCTGCATTCATTCGTTGGTGACTTGAATATTAAAGACGAGAACCTGCGAGAGAAGGGATACTCAGGAATCCTCGAGTGGGGAGTCACGGCACAAAACCGTTTAGGTGTGTCCTACCAGGCCACGGAGCTGGGTAATAGCAAACAAACGGTGATTGCTTTGCACGATCGAATCGGCCTGGGCAAAGGCCACTCGGTCATGGCAGAGCTCGGTCAAATCAACCGCCAGATCGGCACCGCCCAGAGTAATGACTACCTTTATGGCCTATTGCAAACGCACCTCATGGTCGCGCGAGGACTGTGGCTTCAAGGAACATTTGATTACTACAAGACCAGCGTCAGCAACACCAGCGAAACACTTTCTGCGGGGCCGGGGCTGCAATGGTTTCCACGACAAAAAATTGAATTTCGCATCGACATCTACAATCGACGGGTCTTTCAAGAGAATCTCGCGACCCAAGATTCATGGCAGGCCCTGGGCCAGGTGCACCTATGGTTATAAAAATTATTTTCGCCACTCTTCTCTTGATTTTTGTCTCGGAGACATTTGCCCAGAGGACCTCGAAGTCTGAACTCGACAATAAGATTCATAAGATCGAAGTGATGATCAACCAGCGACTCAAAAGAGAGAAGGCGATGCTTGATCGCTATCTGCAAACCAAAAAAGGTCGCATGCCGAAAGTCTCCAAAGGACTTCAGCGCAGCTACTACTACCTCGGTGCTTTCTATGGTCAACTCTATGGACTTTTCCCATCAGGTGAAGAGTCTCAAGAAGATTTCAAGAACTACACCCGTTCGAAGTATTACCTCGAAGGTGCTGCGCTCTATGAGTATGAGATCGATAACGTCGAAAGCATGCTCGAGAAACTCGAGTCGACTCGTTCACAGCGGACAAAGCTTATTTCTACTCGCAAATGGCGCGGCATACTTCAGTACATGAGTTACCAAGAGCTAGCGCTGCTTAAAGACGCTGCGGGCGAAGAGAAACTCTATTCTCCTCAGCGTGGGATGTGTGCCGGAGTCCAGTGGGCTTATGGTAACACTTTTAGTGAATGGACGATTGATGGCTGCGTGTATGTGGCCAGTGGGAATGTCAGTGCTACCAACTCTGCGCGCTACTCACAAGATGGGGTGAATTCCCTCGGAGTGCTTCTCAAGCCAACTTACTGGAGGCTTCTCTCCGAAGGTGAAGCGGCTATCGGTTTTGGGGTGCCTGTTCTCATCCGTTCGATGGATTACACCAATCCAAACACCGCAAAAGTTGAACCTAGAAGGCCCGTGCCTTTTGGGTTGTCAGTGGATGGACGCTGGAAGGTGGGAGAGAAGACCCATCTGATCAGTTCCATGGCGATCATGGATGGGTCTCTCTTATGGTCTTTAGGTCTTGCGCGAGATTTCTAGCGAACAGGAATGGTCACGTCGATGACAACTTTGTCTTCGACACCCACGCCCAAGTATTTCACATTGCTGATCCCAAAGTCTGAGGGCTTGAGATCAAAACGCGCCTGCACGTTTCCACCAGCTTCTTTGAAGGCAAAAGAAAAGGGCTTGGTGATTTTATTCACGGTTACACTGGCTTGACCTTGGCCGCCGCTGCCTTTTGCTCCCTTCACGATGATCTTGGCTTTTTCGCCGCCTAGTCTTTCATGAAAGTGCTTGTCTCTAAGTTCGATGCCTGTTTTAAGTTGACCCACTTCAATCGTGAGTTCATCGGCACTGAATTCAGAGCCTTTCTTATCGACAAAGCCACGCACCTTGGTGGACTGACCCACAAAATCACCGGCCGGTGACAGACTGACTTTAACTTTTATCTCTCGGGCGAAGAGAGAAAAACTGAGACTCAGAAGAAACAAACCGAACGCAATGGCTAAACGCATATTTTACCTCAATCAAGAAACTGCAGTCGCTCTCCGGGGAGAGGCATCCTGCAAGTGGATAGTTTTCCAAAAAATTTATACCGATGCCGAGCGATGAAGCGGTAGACGCCATCGCTGATGAAAGTAGGAACGATGATGAAGACGTAGGCCAGGCCCCAAAACCCACCCAGCACCTTCA
>JAJTIF010000119.1 GCA_021299675.1 Pseudomonadota bacterium
AACAGCGCTGACTGAAAAACTTACTAATGAAACTGGGGCTCCATTTGTCAGACAGACCAGTGACCTCGAAGGCACTCGTACACCTCTCACTGACACTCTCACCTCAAGCGTTCCTGATGTAACGGTAGACCCGCTTTCTTCCACCAATGGATACATCTCTGCTAATAATAGTGAAAAACTTGCTATCGCCTCAGGTAAACTCAAGAGAGTCTTCTCTGAAGATGAATTCAACTGTTGTGTTCCTGCAGGTGGAAAAGTACCAAAGAGTGCCAATCAAAACAGCTGCTGCACGGGCACACTCACGGACGTGAGCGGCGAACCTCGCTGCTGTCTCGGTGATTTCGCTGATGTGTCAGTCTACCTCAATCGTTACGTCTCTTCTGAAGGCCGAGGTTTACCTGCCTCAGCCTATGACCCTCACACCGGGTATATTAAAGACCCAGGCCAAGTCTTTGCCATCGCCAATGCCAAGCAGCTCTGCTGCTCAGGCAACATCGTGCAAGGTAGTGCCCTTTCCAGACTGCACATCCCACTTCAGGGCGGTGACATCTTGCCTGAAGCCATGACCCGTCGTTTTGTGTATCGTGAGGACGGTGTGGATAACAATGATCAAACCCAGTCCATCGGGGCTCGCTACGATCTTGGATTTAAATGGAATAACCACTTTTACTGTGCACCAGCCGACTACACTGCTCCCGTAGGAAACTAAGCCTTAGCTGAGCTGTGTGGAAAAATACGAAGCGTTTCGATTCTCGAGGTTCGTCTTAACTTCATTGAGCTTATTGAGCAATTTCTCCATTAGCATCACATCGAGTGTTTCAGCTTTTATCTTTTGAAAGCGCTGGAGAATATCAATCAATCCTTTAAGTGACTGTTCGATGGATTGATTTCTCGAATCCTCTTTAGTCAAAGCAACGGCTTTCGTGGCCAGTTCGAAGTAAACTTCGAAGAGTTTTTCTCCGCTGGCCTCATCAATCTGCCCTTGGGAAGCAAGCCGCGAGATGATATCTATCACGATCGGCGCTTTCACTCCTTCACTCTCTGAATCTTCCTGCCAGACCACTTTGGCCCATAACTCTTTCATGATTTTCATGAGATTTTGTTTTTCTTTTTGCGAGCCATAACTGACTTTAAAAATCCGACCACGTCCTTGGTTTAGTGGGACAATCAAGTCGTAGGGTTTAACCCCGTTCACCTCTCTGATCAAAACAATGGTCTTGCCCTGCAAACTAAATTTCCAATCTCCCTCAAGGTTTCCATCCATCAGAGCGAGAAGTTCATGACGAAACTCGATAAGCCCCTTGATTAGGGGGCCATGAACAAAGACATGTTCCAGCATCGTTTCTATATCAAGGTTAAATGAAGCCGAAACCAGTTCCTGCAGCTCCACTTCAAATTTCTTTTTCTGAACCTCAGTGGGTCGATACTGAATATTTTTGACGTCTTTTAAACGCTGTGATTGCACGTAAGCCCAAATCTCAGGAAAACTATTCTGAAGAAATGGATTATGAGACATGGGTAAATTCAGCAGTGCATACCAGTCGAAGTTTTTAAGGAGCAAGAGAGGTAATTTTGCTTCCTGCTCATGGTGAAACACGAGCGCCGGCTGTAAAACACTACCCTTGTCCGTCTGCGACCATGTAAAGCGGGGCACGATGATCCACTTGGCAACGTCCAGCTCGAGCTGAAGACCAAACCATCGACTCTTGTACATCTGGTAAATGACTTCAACGGGTTCACCCTCTTCTTTTCTACTTTTCATACGAACAGAGAGTTCGTCACTGATCGCAATCTTTTCATTAAACTCCAGGCCTCGAAATAGAGGTGACACAATTAAGCATGCCAAAACGAGAGGAAAAAAGAATAACCAAGAGATGATCACTGCACCTTTTGAAGGGGTGTAGAGATTAGTTCTGGTGATGACTTCCTTGAACGTGCGGCGAGAGAAAAGCGCGGGGAGATCAAAAATCAAAAAGGGGAAAGTGACGGTGCCGATCAGTTCTCGGATAACTCCACCAGCTCGCTTTGATAAAAAAGAGCCATAGGATCGAATCCCTGCCATCCACATGCCTAAGGAAGAGCCCAACAAGAGCGACGTAAAAACTCTCCAGACAAGGAGCAGCCCTAAAATGGAAGAGATCACAAACTGATCCATAAATTCTTTGAAAATTGGAGCAATCTCACCCATGATCTGGTCATAGGTTGCCTGTTCACCTGAGAGCGCTACAAGATTATTCCATTCAGGAACAACGAACTCTGTAAACATCTCTGGGATAATATTTGCTGCAACTCGGAAGTCATCAAAAGGAGAAAAGATCTGCCAGATGATAACCACCCATAAGATATCAAAAATAATCCCAACCATTCGAGGAAGAGTATTCGCTGCACGGTCTACGCCACCGGCGACCAGAATTTTCTTTTTCGGTTTCTTCCCATTCCCTTTGAGGGCACGCATGGCCTGGATTCGTTTCGCAACATTGCCATCTTCCTTCAGCTCTTTTGGTTTGATGGAAAGATTGGTTTGCCCATCCAAAATAATCTCACGGGTTTTATTCTTGGGTTCCTCATCTTCAATCTTGATGGGCATGGCCTTCAACTGAGTTTTGGTCTGCGACTCTGAAGGCTCCTCACTCTCTTCAACTTCCATCTCAACAGGTGCTTCTGTCTCAGTGGCCACAGTCTCAGGAGTCCCTGCGGCGCGATCGAACTCAATGCCATCGATCCCATTATCTTGCACCAGGAGCTGCACTTGCACGTCCCCCATCACCACAATGTCCCCATCATTCAGAATCACTGATTTTCCGGCCTCTATCTGATGGTCTCCAATGAACGTGCCACTGGCGCTACCATAATCCATCACCGTCACCACGCCCTCTTTGAGGCTAAAGCTCGCGTGCTTAGGAGAGAGGTTACAGTCCTCTAAAACCATATCCCCTAGATCAGAGCCCACCGTAAAATGATCCCGGAGCTCATAGGTGGGTGAATCTTCGATGTTGGTAAAACTTAGGACATAGCGTGTAAGTGTTTGATTTTCACCAGCAAGGGTCTCTGCTTTGCCACCTTTAAGAGGCAGTTTAAAAAGCTTGAATAAGGCCTTCAGATTCATTCCATTAACCCTTAAAAGTACCTAAAATTACTAAGTTTTAGTTTAACTCTTTTTCCTTAAATGCCAAGCACCACCCTGATAGCCGAGTGCTTAAGTTAGGGATTATCTCAGCCTTGGCTTAAAATAGAGAAATACAAGGATTTTTTAATAATTCTGGATATTTGTCCGATAAGACTACCAGATAAATGTTTAATAAGGACGCACTCATGATGAAGAAAACTTTCTATCAGTTCATCAACTTCACTCTTATCGCACAACTCATGCTGCCTCAGTATGTGTGGGCCCAGGAGTCCGGTGGCGGAGCTTCTTCATCCGGTGGCGGAGCCTCTCCGTCTGGTGGTGGAGCCAGTAGACAGACTCAAGAGAGACCTAGATCAGGAGCGGATACCTTCGCTGACATTATGAAGGGCACCACTCAGATCGCTAATAACATCCTCAACACCATGAGACAGCAGTACAGCCAAGCTGAGGCACAAAACCAACTACGTCAACTCACGAGCCAAATGAATCCGCACGTGTGTCCAGTCAACGGTCAGCCAGCTCCCTGCGTGAGTGAAATCTTTCCAGAATGTAACATCTTGAACACGAGACCAAACTTCACGGAACCAAGCGTGTGTATGAACGGGATTGATCCAAACGATCCGACTTCAAACGCCAAAGCTGGCCAAGCGCTAGGCTTCTTCGAGCACTACACTCAGATGGAGAACTCTTACAAGAACTTCATGCTCTCTTCCAACAACACTTCCAACCTTGGTATCGGGTGTCTGAATGCGCGTGCTGAAGAGCTGGGTCGCAAACTCCAGCAGCGTGAAAAAGAAATTGATAACCTCATCAATAAAATGCAGAAGACCCAAGATGACTTTAAGAAACAAGCGGAGCGTGAGCGTGCCAAGATTGAAGATGCTCAGGCATTGCTCAACGGTGGCCAAGCCGCCGCAGGCATCCTAGCTAAAAACAGCGTGCGCTTTGACAATGCCTTCAACGACCCCGCCTGTCGCTCCATGCTCGACGGCGAAGGTTTCAACAACACGGGTAAAGCCAAGGGCCTCAAAGGGATCCTGGATAACGTCGCCGCCTCTGTGAATAAGAAGCCGCAAGGCAACGGCTTCAGCGCCGCAGAGTTTACTCCCAGCACAGCACAAGCGGTAGAAAAGCAACTCGACCAGATCACTCGCTTCCTTGCCGGCGAAGTCAACCGTGAAGGAGCAGCAGGGATGAGTGATAAAATGTCAGTGGGCTCAGCCTACGGTCTTAATGCCTCAGGAGCGCTCAAAGACGTTATTGCTCAGGAACGTCAGAAAGCAGACCAGAAGGTCAAAGACTTCGGCACGAAGATGGAAACCTTTGCTCCAGGTGCGGAGTTCAGTGGCTTGCGTACAGCTGCGCTTAATCCCAATGCGAACATCGACCAGCAGATCAAGAACTTTGAGCGTAATACAAAGAACAAATGTCTCGAGAACCAATCCAACATCTCTAGCCTTGTGGGAGAAAAACTCTCCATCATTAACCCATCAGGCTCTGATGCCGCTAACCGCTCGGCGGACAATGCCTACGCGAAGTTTGTCCGGGACACTCTGCGCCGTTCAGACATCACCATCGAAGAGAAGATGAACTTGATCGCCGCTCAAGAAGCGAAAGATGGCAACTCGCTCTACCGCGTGGATACCCAGACTTCTGCCACTATGGATGGCGCCACACTTAAAGTCACCAGCAAGCTCACCCCCGCGAACTTCGTGAAGCTGCACATTGAAAACTGTAAGGCGCAGTTCGATAACAACGTCAACGACGCCGGCTTCTCGAACCGCCAGATCGCGGAGAACTTCAAAAAAGTTTCAAACGAGGTCAAGGCCTTCCGCTCTACTCTGGCGTCAAATCTTGTGAACCAAATTAATGACCGTATGAAGAACTGCTCTGATAGCTACCAGGCCAACGCCACCGGCGTCGCGGTTTGTAGCGAAAACGCGTTCTCCACTGCCAGCAGTGACTTCTGTCTCAAGCGCGCGAACTCGTGTGCCACCAACATGCGCCAGTGTCTCGACAAGGCTAACAAGCAAGTTCAACAAGTCACCGAGAAGCGCGACCAAGCCGTGGCTCAGTACTCAGCCAACATTGAGAAAAATGAAGCCGATCTACGTAAGATCTACGAACAGGTTGAAGCCCTCACCTCCATTGACGGCATCAACATCTCTGCCAAACTCAAGCAGTCTCTGACACTTCCTACTGAGAACCTAAAGTTCCACATCAACAAGGAAGACAGAAAATTCGTGAAGGGTTTAGAAGATCTTGAGATCGTGAACCCAGATCAGTACTTTGACATGATGAAAGGCAACCTCCTGTCTCTCAAAGATGAGATCAAAAAACAAAACGTCGCTG
>JAJTIF010000081.1 GCA_021299675.1 Pseudomonadota bacterium
AGCCGCAGGTCGCTCCGTACTCAGGCGCCATGTTAGCAATCGTCGCACGGTCGGCCAAAGAGAGATCTTTGAGACCAGGTCCGTAGAATTCTACAAATTTATCTACCACGCCTTTCTTACGCAGCATTTGGGTGACCGTGAGAACCACATCTGTTGCCGTCACACCTTCGCGCGCACGACCTGTGAGCTTGAAGCCCACGACTTCAGGGATGAGCATCGTGACCGCTTGACCAAGCATCGCCGCTTCCGCTTCGATGCCGCCCACTCCCCATCCCAGGACCGAGAGTCCGTTGATCATGGTGGTGTGTGAGTCAGTGCCCACGCAGGTATCACAGTAAGCGATCTCTCTTCCGTCTTCCTCTTTGGTCCAGACAGTCTGAGCGATGTATTCAAGGTTCACTTGGTGACAGATGCCGGTGCCCGGAGGTACGACGCGGAAATTTTTAAAAGCCTTCTGGCCCCATTTCAAAAACTTATATCTCTCGCCATTGCGCTCGTACTCAAGGGCCTTGTTCTGCTCAAAAGATTCTTTAGTCGCGTAGTGATCGACGATCAAGGAGTGGTCGATCACGAGATCCACAGGCACAAGCGGATTAATTTTTTGTGGGTCACCACCCACGAGCTTCATCGCATCCCGCATGGCCGCAAGGTCCACGACCGCTGGCACACCGGTAAAGTCTTGCATCAGCACGCGCGCTGGATAGTAGTTAATCTCGCGCGTGGATTTTTTATTCTTCGTCCACTCGCCCATGGCTTTGATGTCGTCACCAAAGACAGTGAAGTTGTCTTCATTGCGCAGAAGATTTTCCATGAGTACTTTAAGGGAGAATGGCAGGTTTTCCACGTCACCCACTCCAGCGGCTTGGGCAGCTTTAAGCGAGAAGTAATCGTAAGATTTGCCTGCGACCTTGAGAGTTTTACGAGTCTTAAATGAATCAATTCTTTTTTGTGACAAGATAGCCTCACTTGGGAAATGTTTTAATCCCAACAATCCTATCACTCTAGAGGGAGTCCCTCAATGCCGGAATAAATTTAGTTAATTAATTTAAATTGGAATGACTTGTCATATTCTTCAGGAGGAATCCACTCGGTAATGGGCTTTTTTAAATCTTCGCTGATAGTTTGCTCATGACTAGCAGCTTGAGACTCGATCAAGCTTTGACTGGTAAAAAAGATTGATCTTGGCTTGAGCTCATCCTTTTCTCCCTCCAAAATCAAGATATAGAGACCCCCGATGGAGCTGAGACTCAAAGCCTGGGCGACCTGACTTCTCATGGCAAGAAGGTAGGACACGTACTCAAAGGTTTTTTCTTCAGGAATCTTATCAACCCAGGAAGACATGGGATAAGTGGTGCTGAGGTTTGCGGCATTTAAAAATAAGTAAACGTTCCCTTCTACTTCTAACGCACCTTCGTTTTTTGAGGGAATCCAAGGAAGGGCGCGGCAGAGACGCGCAGAGGCAGAACTGGAACAGAGACCTTTTGCTCCTAGCTTTTGTATAACAAGATCAGCCTTCATGTTTGCTACAAAGTTTTCATCTTGAGCAGTCGCAAATGAAAGTAGTGTGACAAATAAAAAGCAAAGCATTCTTACAAGCAACCGGAGATTTCAGCTTTGAGTGCACAAGAGCGACAGACCTGTACTGAGTAATAATTCTTGTTATCCACTGCAGCGCCTGAATGGAATGTAAATACCTGGCCCAAAGGTTGACCAGTGCCGCAGGATGGAGCCGGAACAACTGGGATAACGGAGTTATTAGTTACGGCCATGTTTCGGCTACAGTTATCCAATCTCAAGGGGAGCTCCTTCACGACGAAGTTTCTCATGACTGTGTCGCGGGACCGAGCATTACCGTTGGCGCCTCGTGGATTTTTAACAAAAGTCACTTTCAGTACAAAAGTGTCAGCTTGACCGGCGGTATCTGTTTTTCTTTCGACATGCATCCCATTGATCACCACTTGGTTAGTGGTTAGGCCAGTAATATCTTTTACAGCTAAGCGAGCAATCGGCACCACCAAACCTGAGTCGTTGATGGTTCTAATCGATGGCAAGAAAGCCTTACCAGGGGCAGTCGGTCCTCCTGGAGCCGGGATGATCATACCTGCGAAAGTGGCAGAGCAGGAGTTTTTATCGTTTAGGTAAGATGCGATGTCTCGAAGGATGAGATCAATGTCACTCTTCTTTTCAGCGTCTTTAACTGATTTATTCATGTTCTTATTGAGAAGAACCACACTTAAAGAGATCACAGAAAGGATAGACACAGCAATCATGACTTCTATCAGCGACATACCAGATTGTGATTTTAAAACTTTCATAAAAAAGCATCTCCATTAGTTTTTAAAATTATATCTTAAAAAGAATTTTGAAAGCTCCTAAAGTCATCAAATTCCTGAAAAATCGCACAACATCCGACAATATTCATCAGCTAAATCTAGGGGTTAGGCATCAAATATTAAATAAAGCCTAAAATGAGTTTGAGCGGATTGCCCATTTTTTGTTGCCCACTTTATGAGCAAAACTGGGATCCAATCATCTAAGATCAAGAAAACACAGCCGACTTCCCTGACAAGAGATTCAATCGCCTATTTATTAAAAAATCGATTATGATAGATCTATTAGTTAAGCTCTTAGGAGGATCTCTATGAAGCACTACCTACTCACCACTATACTTCTTATGCTGAGTTTTAATGCTTTTGCGTTTAAACTCACC
>JAJTIF010000326.1 GCA_021299675.1 Pseudomonadota bacterium
GTTTTTGTTCGATCAACTGGTTCATGGGCGAATAGAAAATCATCGGAATCGCCTGAGCCTTAAACAGATCCAGCATCAAAGATTCCGAGGCATTGACTTCAATCATTTGCGGCCAGTTATCAATGCTTTGAGGAACAATCACAGACATCCAATCAGAACCCAAGAAATCATCGGGCATGATGGAGTTTTCATTGCCGTTCAGAACCGCCAGTTTAAGCTTTAAATCACCTTGGACTTTAAGCACGTCCATAGGAATTTCCATCATGGTCACTGAGCTCTGGTGGAATGGCTTGTATTCACCAACGTGCAGAACCGCATCCGCGTAGTCTTGCTCCACAGGGCTCTGGCCTTGAGAGTCGCGCTGAACTCTTTCAAACTGAGTGCGAATGGTCTTAGCTTTCTTGGCATCAAGGAGCACACTGTAGAAACCTGGAGGAGCCACTTTATCAAGACCTGGTAGAGAGGATTCAGTGATTCCCACCCATTCAAGATCGGCTTCGCCATCGTTATCAGTATCGATTTGTACCGAGAGGTTACAAGACTCCCAATCAGTGACCAAGTCGTAGAGTTTCACACCCAGCTGAAGAAATGATTTCTGAGACAGGCCCGCTTGCTTTTCGAGGAAGCGGAAACCAGCCGACTCAAGGTCACAGGCCCGTGAGCGAATGGCAGCGAGTGGGCCGGCACTTGGTTTTTCTGGATCGTTACCCAAAAGGTAGAACGGAAGAATTTCGCCTTTAACAGCACTTGGGTTCGCGATATCAAGAGAGATATCCTGCGGACCATTTTCTTTAACACTAATTCTCACATCTGAGTGCTGGTGAGCAACCGCAAGCACTGGAAAGGTGGCAACCACTTCCCCACCGTTACTCAGCTTCACATAACCCTCGTAGATAGAGCGGGCTTTACCAATCGTATTGAGAGCAAACACCAAATCGCTTTTCACAGATTTCCCGGCCGGGATCGTGATGGTCTGACTCTCGACACTCAAGCCGCCAGAGAAATCACCGGTCACAGAGAGCGAGAGGTCTTCATTAGAAAAGTTGGTCAAAGTGATGGACTCACGGATGGCAGCGTTGCCACCGAGGCTCACACGGCCCAGAGAAAACTCTCCTCGGCTTGGGAGAAGTTTTGCATCGAGAGCGTGCATCACATCCACGCGGCCTGCACCCTGGGCAGAGACCGGATAACGGACACCATTTTTATCGTTAATGATCTTAGTACGGCTCATGAGAAGATACTTCTGCTCTGTCACAGTGAGCGTGGGATACTTTTGCTTCATCAACGCCATCACTCCCGCCATGTGGGGCGAAGCCATTGAGGTTCCGTTCAAGCGGGCCACACCTGAACCGGTCCCGGTATCGGCAGACACGATCTGCTGTCCAGGAGCGACCAGCTCTGGTTTGATGATTCCGTCTTCTGAGCGGGGTCCACGAGACGAGAAGTCTGTGATGGTGTCCACGAGCTCATTGCGTTGGAATTTAATCTTGGCACTAAAGATGAAGTCGACTTTCTTGTTGGCCTTGAGGGCTTCCTTGATCAACACGCCGTCATCCTGACGGATCATGACCACAGGAATGCTCAGGACACCTGAGCCGCCGCCGGCCACGATGGGGTCGTTCGGGTTATTGTTGGCAATCACCACTCCAATCGCTCCGGCCTTGAGGGCAAATCCAGCTTTATCAGCGAAGGCGTTCACTCCCCTATCGACGATGGCAATTTTTCCCGCCACTTTTTGCGCGAGATCAGCCGAGAACTCTTCCGTCGCCTGACCGGCGTAGACGAGCTCTTCTTTTACGGTCTCTGAACCTGTGAGCTGACGAGAGAACTGGGCAACTGGCGAAAGGATCGTTGTGTTCGCAGCTCCATCGATAGAAAACTCTGAACCATCGACCTCTACGTTGTGAACCATGTTATCAATTCCCGCCGCGACCGAGATCGCTTCCGGAGTTGTGCTGGGAGCACCGACGATGAAGGGCTTGTCACCGGCGTTACCAGCAGCGGCTACCACTGAGACACCAGCTTTCACAGTATTCTTAATCGCTTCAGTATAATTGAGCGATGGCTTTCCATAGTCAGAGCCCAAGGAGAGGTTAACGACATCCAGCTTATCACTCGGGTCAAGATCTCCGTTTGGATCAAGGCTGTATTCCAGGGCCGCAATCACGACCGCATCAGAGGTAGAGTTTTTTCCGAAAACTTTAATCCCATAAAGAGTCGCAGCCGGCGCCACACCGTCATAAGAAGTAACACCGTCACCTAGGCCCGCTACCGTTCCAGCCACGTGCGTGCCGTGCCCGTTGTAGTCGAGAGGATTGCTATCGGGACGAGGAAGCTTTGAGAGACGGTAAGGTGATCCTGGAGAGTACTCGTCACCGACAAGGTCCACGCCCCCAGGAATTTTAGCTGTTGGGAAAAGTGGTGTCGGCTTGCTGGCATCAATCGCCTTGAACTCGTCTACACTACCACTGCCGCCGAACATCGTGTGAGTATAGTCGATACCTGTATCGATCACACCAACGCGGATCCCCTGGCCATCGATACCGTAAGTCGCACGAGCTTCTTCAGCGCCAATGAAGGCCACAGAGTTGCGGTTGGCGAGGTCTTTCATTTTCTTAGCCATGGCTGCATCAACTTGCAGCTTGTCGATAGCACTCGGAGCAGAGAAGAGAGAGATCGCGCGAGCGTTTTCCACCATCGATAATCCGTTAATCTGTCCCATAACGTGTGGAGGAGCGACAATCGTGACTGAGTTCATGATGATCTTTGTTGAGTAAACCATCTGGATCTCAGAGCTGATGGATTGAGCGGTCTTCAGGAACTCCACCTGCTCTTGGATCATTTTTTGCTTTTCAGCTTCGTTGAGCTCTAGCTTCCCGTTCACAGTCGTAGCCGACTCGACCAGAGCGGGTGTCTTCAATCGCACCATGAAGACTTCTACTTCCGCATTACCACGAATGGAGATGACAGCGGAGTTGACCAGCTCGAGTTTTTTGAGCTCTTGCGGTGAGGTATTAAGACCGCAGGCAGAAGCCAAAAGGGCGAGGGAGAGAGCGAGGCTGGTGTTTTTCATAGGTTTGATCCAAGAGAAGTTTAGTAATCTACTCTCTTTTTAGACCTAAACGTTGTCTGCGACTAGACTGATTGCATAATTTAGATATGTA
>JAJTIF010000272.1 GCA_021299675.1 Pseudomonadota bacterium
GGAACACATGAATCACGAGATCCAGGCCTAAACCTTTAATGTAGTCGACTTGATCTGCTTCGGAGTGGGTCTCAAGCTTTGAGTAATTAATAAACTCATTCACATGCGCACAGGTCGCTACCACGTCTTTGGTGTAGCTCTTGGCGATGAAGTAAATTTTTGCCTGAGGAAATTTTTCTTTGATCAATCCCGCCATGGGAAGAGTCAGAATGACATCACCGATGTTATCCGTGCGAGAGATCAGGATTTTGGCATTATTCAGATTCATGGTTACTCGATGTCGAATTCAAATGAGCGCCCTGGAAAGGCTTCTTTGATCAGCGAGAAGTGCCACCACTCTTTAGCGTAGTTCCGAAAACCGTGCTTGGCCATGAGACTAACTAGAAGTTCGCGGTTCTTCTTCTGTGCTGCTGTGATGGAGGGATTTTGTGTGTGAGATGTTTCGTGGAAGTAATCAAACACAGTCCCCATGTCGAGTTCCACACCTTGCGTATCTACGAGTGTGAGATCGACGGCTGAGCCCCGCGAATGCGAGGACTGGCGAGCAATGTAGCCTAAATCAAAAAGTTCAGTTTTGGTGTGAGTGGGATAGTAGCGCTCTTTGATCTCTGGGATATCTCCAGGAATTTTACTCCAGCTCACAAAGTACTCCACCGCTTTCACAGGCCGGTAAGCATCAAAAATTTTAAGTGAAAGACCCAACTTTTGAGCATCCGCCTGCACCTGGCAGAGGGCCTTGGCGCCGACCTCTGAGTACACAGCCTCTACCCGGCGGTAGCCGTCCACCACCGTGCCGGTGAAATTATCAGCTGTCGCGTAGCTGGCGGCGATGACGAGCGAGGGACAAGCTTCAGAGAGATAGACGAAACCATTTCCGATCATGGCTTTTCCTTGAAAGGAGGCACACCCGAGAGTGGCAAGGAGTAGAATTTTAGAAGAAGTGCAGCAGACCCACTTCCAGACTTTGTCGTTGTTCATCGAAGACTTCACCTTTGAGACTGAGCGAGCTGGATTGAGTCCCATGATAGCGAAGCTCTAGGCTGTGCGTAAAGAGGCCCTGCCCAAATTTGACCTGATCAAACTGTGTGCCCCACTTATAACCCGATTTCAAGAGCATACTCAGCTTATCCCACTCTGCCAGCCGCGCCCAGACCTCAGGTCCCAAGAGTGCCCGGCCCGAGCCCGCAAAAGCCCCGGTGTAATCCAGCTCAAGCTTTGAGAGAAGGCTGATAAAACTCAAACTTCCCTGTGGCGCCACACTGGCTCCCCCCCCCAACTCCACATGCCCGGCCATACAATCCACACAGCCACGGTCTTGGATGGATCTGAGTCCAAGACGAGCGGTCCATGAAAAATCTTTTTGAAACGCCGTCACCGGTTCGAAGCTTGAGACACGGAAGAGATCGAGTCGATCGAGCTCGAGAGTTTGAGCTTGCTTTTCATTTTGCAGCCTGAGATTCAGCCCAGCGAATTCGATTTCAGAGAACTGCGGCTGACCTGGAAGCGGATCCAGCAGATCGTGAAGTGCAAATCTCATCTGTAAACGTAGAAGCTTTTCTCCCTCTAATTCTCCATAGGACAAACCTATGCGCTGGGACCTGTGTGCCGCTTGAGGTGTGTGATTAGGCGCCGGAACTTTTTCTGTTGTGATCACGTCCACCAGCGCTCTTTCTGTGGCAATTTGATGGCGCAGCTCTTTGACTTCTTTGGGGCCGTGAACGAGTTCCTGCGCATTGATAAAATCAAACGCGTCGAGCGTGGCATCAATGGAGGTGGCCTGATCTTGCAAAGAAAGCGATTTAAGCTCGCTGATCATTTTTTGCGGATCAGCCACCCAAGAGAGGATTTGAGATTTCTTTTCAAAACTAAAATCTTTGGTGGAATACTTCAATTTGGTGAGTACCGAGGGACGAAACTTAAAGCCACCAACCAGCTTAGGCTCATCGAAGAGCAGTCTCACGGTGTCCACTGGAATGACGTAAAGAGAAGGCAAAGCCTCTGTTAGACGTAGACTCGGATCACCGACTTCGAGAATACCAAGGATGTGGTAAGAGCAGTTTTCGGTAAAAAATTTATAATCAAAAAACGTCTGCCCGAGCTCCCACATGTGAGCCACCATCATGTCGATCTGCTCTTGCGTGAACTGGAGCTGGTACTCCCACAGATCACGGGATTCGAAGTCGTTATACTCGCGAACCTTATAATAGAAGGGCATGGCGGTAAAGGTACCAGGAAAAAGGCCAAGCATCGACTTGGTGGCATAGATCAAGACATTATCAGAGTCCATTTGAGCGGCGTAGTTGATTCCATAATCCAGCAGGTCCGCTTTACTGGATTCGGGGTCTGTATGCTTGGAAGAGTTCACCCTTAAAAAGGTGTGCCCAAAGGCAGAAGCCGGTGAATTAATAAAGTAACTAGAAAAGATCAGGCTGATGGATTTAGGGTTAAGCTTCTCGACGAACTCGCGGTACTCCTTACACTGTTGAAGCGGATTAACTCCACTGAGATAAAGGTAGCGTGCGGGAAAGCGGCAGATGGCTTCGGTATTATTCTGGTCGAAGAGTTCTTTGGTGCGCTCATACTCATGAACCGGACTCTTCTTACCTTGGGGATGCAGAAAAAAGTTCTCACCATCTGCTTGGGAGCGCCATTGGCCCCAGAGATTTTTTTTATAATGAACAAGGTTGAGCCAGCGCTGATCAGACGGACCAGGAGCTGCAGAGGCAGCAGAAATAAAAGCGCCCAGGAAGATCCCGGGCGCCATTAGCGATAACAGTAAAGCGAGAACTAGAGGTTTGTTGAGCACACGCCGCTAGCTACGTTTGTGATCTCAGATGCCATAGTGTTTGTTGTCACTTCAGCAGTTGGGAAAATTGTACGGTAGTTGTTCTTCAAAGCTTTGCCAAAGTCAGCTGTGTTTTCACAGCCGTAAACTTTTGAAAGGCCAGAGATGGTTTCGCCGTTACCACGAGCGATATCGTTAGCAAGCGCCATGCGGTTAGCTTCGATATAAGCTTCAACTTGAGCTGTCTTGCCTGGAGTTGGAGAATCACAGTTCAAAGTACCTGAAGAGATACCAAAAGTTTGGTTTCCAGAGATGCCGTTAGTTGTCGCAGCAAGAACTTGCTTCCACCATGTGTTGTCTTTTTCGATGAGCATTGAGCCCAGGCCGCAACCTGAAGAGCCGTAGCCAGCAGCGAAAGCAGAAACTGAAACGAGAGACAAAGCGATGAGTACCATTTTCTTCATGAAAAACTCCTTAACTGGTTTAAAGAGTTTATGGTGTCTTTTGCCTTGAGAATATACAAGTCAATTCTTTTGCGCACTCAGCCAATTACCCTCAATTTGAGAGCTTAGAGATAAATAAAATACCTGATTGAAAACTCTTTCTGATCGATGTCAATAAATCTTTTGTACTGCAGCCCAAGGCCAGTGTGACGATTGGAAAATCTAATCTCATTAAAAAAACTCTCATCCGCGTAGTGATCGAGTCGATGATTGTACTGTGTGAGAAACTTCAGCTGTGCTGAGAAATCGACCAACAAACCGTAGTCAAAACCAAAGCCCAGTTTTCCATGCTGATACTTCTCCAGCAGATACCCCACTTCCAGATGGGTCAGAACGAAAGGTGTGAATGCCTGAAAGGTCTTCGCCACACCATACCCTAGATTCATCCCTGCGGTGGTGAGCTCTTGATTCTGATAATTTGTGAGTGACTGACCAATTTTTACTTTCCACGATGGCGACTTTCCATACTGGTTGTAATCGCCTAGTGAGACCACGTCGAGCATTGCTAATTCACGCAACTCTATATCATTAGTTGAAGTCGACCTCAGATTAAAGCGCATCACCTCAAGCTTCATGTGCGGAGGATAAGCGAGGTCATAATCAAGGTAGTCGTGAAAGGCGAATCGCCACTCCAGATCGGTGCTTCGACTTTTTTCTGAATCAATGTAGCTTAACGCCAGTCGATTCGAGCCATGACCGAGGTGCGGTGCCTGACCTCTTTTCTCACTGAAATTGGCTTCTGGGCTTCTCTGACCGAGGCGGGCACGTTGGAGCAGTATTGGTTTTTTTAGTTCTACCGCCTGGGCCTCTTCTTTGATGAGCTCCTTGGCGTACTTGAAATCAACATACGCCAGAGCAGAGTCCATCATTAGGACTTGGCGCTCGGGTGCAACGTCCGCAACTTTCTCTGGCTTCTCAACCAGAGTCCTGAGAGATTTCACTTCGTGCGTACTAATCTGGTCGAGGTGGTATTTGAAGAGAGAACTCGGTGAAGGCCTAAACTTAACATTCGAGATTAGACCTTCTTTATCGAGCGCCTTGAGGGTATCTGAGGGGATGACGTAAAGGGAGGACATGTAGCGAGATAAATTAATACTCGGCCTTGCGGCATCGAGGATCGTCAGCACATGATACGAACAATTCTCGGTCAGGAAATAGTAATCGAAGTGCGTGTGTCCGAGCTCCCAAATGTGATCGACGATGAAATCGATCTCCGGTTGGGAAAAATTCAGCTCGTAACTCCAAAGGTCACGAGATTCGAAATCGTTGTACTCACGAACTTTGTAGTAGTACGGAATGGCATTAAAGGTTCCAGGGAAAAGTCCGGTCAATCCGCCAATGGTATAAACGACAGGTCCGGCGTTCCCGGTAACGGCTCCGTAGTTGATGCCCGTGTCGAGTAGCTCAGTCGCCGTAGAGTCATCGTTTTTGTTTTTTCCTATCCGGATGAAAGTGTGACCAAAGCTCGATGAAGGGTTATCTAAATAGTAAGAAGAGAACACAACCGAAATAGATAGAGCCGAAAGTCGAGTGCGGAACTCATTGAGCTTTTCACACTTTAGGCTTGAGCGAACGTCCACTCCCCTGGCCCTTAGCCAGCGCACTCGTGCCGGAAAACGGCAGAAAGCCGATTTCGCTTCATCGCTTGAATCGCTCTCAAGTTGATATATCAGCTCCTGAAGCTCTCGCTCGGGGTTAGACTTGCCTTGGGGGTGAAGAAAGAAATCAATGCCATCGGCTTCGGACTTATATCCTCCGAGAAGTTTTTTATGATAGCGAAGAAGACGCAACAACTGATCGTCGACCATGACTTCTTTCGCATGAGATATCTGGCTAAAAGAAATGGCCCCCACGAGGAGGGCCATGAGTGAAATCGTCTTAGATCGCATCAGTGCATGATGCACTTAGAGTCTGTGATTGATCAATAAGATTATTAATGTTCACCATCATCTTGCCTGAATCGGCTTGAGCAGGAGCGACTTTTGCATATTGTGCCTGAAGCTCAGTGCCAAGCGCTTCTGTGTTACAGCCGTAGAAACCAGAAAGAGTTCTGATGGTTTCGCCCTGGCCTTTCGCCATATCCGTGATGATCGCATCGTAGTTATTGTCGATGAAAGTCTGGATCTGTGCGGTTTGCTCAGACGCCGTGACACAGTTCGATGTCCCTGAAGAGATACCGAAGGTTTGGTTGCCCGAGGTACCGTTCGAAGTAATCGCAAGCACTTGGTTGCCGTCTTTGCCCATGAGCTGTGAACCCAATCCACAGCCACCCATGCCATAAGGCTTAGCCGCTAAGGCAAGAGAAGAAACAGAAAGGGCCAGTACAAAAAAAAGTTTTTTCATAAATATGTGATCCTTGGTAATTAGAGGCTGCAGGTTTCGAACAAGTATCTATCAGACTTCACCGTATCAACAACATTACGAGCGAGCTCTGTGTTTGCAGAATTTTTGAAGATGGTCTCGTAGCGTGTTTGAAGCTTGTCGCCGAGGTAGTTGGTGTCTTTGCAGCCCATGATGCCAGCCACAGTGACGATAGTTTCGCCGCGCGACTTCACGATGTCATTTGCGAGAGCATCTCTGTTTGCCGCAACGAAGATCTCTACATTACGTTGGACTTCAGCGGTTTTTGCACCTTTAGAAGGAACGCAATTCGAAGTACCAGAGGAGACCCCGAAAGTATTGTTGGAGTACACTCCGTTGGTGGTACTCGCAAGGATTTGACCACCCTTGTTTTCAGACTCACCGAAAAGCACAGAGCCCAATCCACAACCGGCCATGCCGTAGTAGCCTTGGTCTGAGCTCTCAACCGCG
The DNA here is from genome assembly GCA_021299675.1 of Pseudomonadota bacterium. Lineage (GTDB taxonomy): Bacteria > Bdellovibrionota > Bacteriovoracia > Bacteriovoracales > Bacteriovoracaceae > UBA6144. Next base: position 6,100 of record JAJTIF010000272.1, read on the forward strand.
TCTCCGATGAGACCTTTTTTCTTTTCAGCGTACACGTCGATACTCAAACCTGTAAGCAATACAGCAGTCAGTAAAAACTTCAAACAGTCCTCCTTTGGAACATGATATACAATGAATCGATGGTAACGATTTTTTAAGAGAACACAATAAAATAGCAGATTGAGATTTCTTGAACCTGAGCGAAATTATCTTAGAAATACTTCGACTTCATCTCAGGCCCTGAGTAGCTGAAGATAAGACTATTACCCGACATGTCTCGTCGGAGACTCTCAAGTTGAGAAACATGCCGTCCACTAGTGCGGTCAAAAGCCTGGGTATCCGGCACACCGATGCAGCCATTAGAAATTCCCAGGGTGCGCTGACGGTTGAGTTTGGGAGCATTGAGCATCACCCGCACACTCACTGGATCTGCCGTCATGGGGTCCATGGTCTCGAGCATCTTGATGCGACCGTTGGTGTCTTCTCGTCCTTCGGAGTCGGGCTTGAGCTCAAAAGGAATGTAACTGCCACCAGTACGTGAGTCTCCGTGCATAACCACTTGGCGCGATTGCAAACGAGAATTAGCGACATCAATGCCCTGAAGGATCACATTATCCCCATAGAGATTACCGGTGGAGTTTTGGCGGGCCAGGATAAAGCCATCGCTTGAAAGCTGAGATCCATTTTCGTTACTCATTTTGGGATTAGCCCCCCACTCATCAGCGCCGTCATCAAAGTCAGCCCCAATACCGTGGGCGGACCAAGTGTTGTGGAGCACTTTCTTATTTTTCATGTCGATCACAAACATGCGCCGTTGGTTCGAGGGCTTAGTATAATCGATGATCGTGAGGATTGGTTTAGAGAGCTGCCCTCTGAGTTTCCCCCAACCCTGCATGGCCTTATCAAACACCTCAGCGTCGACGAAAGGACAGTACGCTTCGCCTCGCTCATCGAGTTCAAGCAAACGATTGTCGACGTAGAGATCGCGCGTGAGAGAGCGAATAAGCTCCGGTGAGCTGGCCGTGCGCTGCCACGCCACTTTCTTCATCATGGCCTGGAGCTTTTGAGCATTCAGACGGAAGATTTCCCGCTGGGTTTGCTGAGCTTGAAAATTCATGATGTCTTTGCCAAAAAATTCTGGATCCACCTGCTTGAGAAAGAGGCTATCCATGGCCATGCGATCCGGAGGATTGGGTTTGAGCATCCCCATCACTTGCAGGTAGCGCTCTTTCCAAAGCTGTGGGTTCCACTGGTTATTATAAGAGGCATCAAAGAGAGAGATGAATTTATCGAGACCCATGAGTGCCTGCTCCCGGGCACTCTGCTCGGGGAAATTATTGACCGGGTCACAGAGCTCAGACAACTCGAAATCAGACTTTAATTCATTATAGAGAGCGCTGTTGGGAGAGAGGGCGCCTGCAATCTCTTCGGCTGCTGGGCTGATGGTGAGACTGTCGAGCATGCCCACATCACAGGACTCACAGTCCGAGCTGATCTCAGCTTTGAGTGTGAGAGTGAAGCTAAAGAAAATGAGAAGAGCGTAGATGAACTTCACTGCGCTCCTAGTTGATGCCAAAAGCCTGAAAAGTCAGATAGGTCAATCGCAAACGTTTCTCTGCACTCTCGTCCATCGAAAGCAGCAAAGATTCAAGCTCGTCGACGAGACCGATGTCACACACAAACTTATCGGCTTCGACTTCCGCCATGAGGGGGTCTTTTTCCGACTGCTCATCGAGGTCATAGATGACGAGCGCGAGCTCGTGGGCCAGGAAAGCCACCGCCTCGAGACTCTTCTTGGCGAGCAGCGCTTCATAGACGGGAAACACCACCACGGTGTTTTTCATTTGGAAGCGAGACGCGCCTTCGAACTGGTAAGTTTTCGAGGTCACAAAAGAGAGTGGGTGGCGCATGAAATTTGCAAGCAGAGCTGAGGGTAATCGGTCGAAAAGCGTTTCGAAGTGTCCGCGCGTCAGTTTGTTTTCACTGATCCAGGCATGCTCGCTTTGAGCGAAGAAATAATCTTTAAATTGCTGGCGCAGATCTCTTTGTGATGAGCTCGGCGTGCGGCGGTATTTTTGGAATAGATTCAACATGGGCACCTCATAAGTATTGATCTTTTCGGCAGATGCAAAAAAAACTGAGGGTGCTATAATCAAATAATGTTGTACTTGATCACTCTTTTCACTCTCGCCCTTCCCTCTCAGGCCCAGTCTCAGGAGATGCTGCGCTGGTACCCCAATCCCGCTCGCTTTCCAGAGGGGGAATGTGTGCGGCTGCACGCTCCAAGTGGTGGAGATTCTTATGTGGAGAAAGTGAAGCCCGAAGAATGCCGGCCAAGTGCTGTCAGCTACTACTTCACCGGCGAATTCTGCTATGAAGTCGACCGAGAAACTCAGGGAAAAGCCTACGGATTCAAACTGAAGACTCCCCACTCCTGCGCTCCCTCGGACGCGCTCTATTCTTTCGATCCTGTCCGCCAGCACTGCTACCTGGTCGACCCAAGTGGAGGCTTAAAATTCAAAGCGAAGATCGAGACCAAAGAGTGCAAACCCAATGATGACGAACTCACCCTGAAGTTTATTTTTTCCCGAGAAAAGATGAGCGGCGACTGTTTCGAGGTGCACGCCAAACTTGGCGAAGGCCGCTGGAAGAGACCCGTCGAACTTAGCAAATGTCGACCGGCGCGAACCTATTTTTCTTGGCGCGCGCTCTCTCAGTTCAAGGGTGATTGCTTCGAGATCGCAAGCGAGGGCCCGGAAAACTACCTGAGTAAGAGCTATCCTAAAAACTGTAAGCCGGAACAAACCGTGTTTCAGTTTGAGCGAAAATCAGAGAAGTCGGGTGATTGTTATGAGCTGGACGCGGAAACTCAGGGACAAAAATATTCCCAGAAGGTGCAGCCCAGTTCGTGTCGCTAGTTACTGTGGATAAGCCTCGTCCGCATCCACACCCATATTGATCGAAGTGGCATATTTCTCGCCGATCGCGATCAAAAGATTATCGGGGATCTTCACGGCTTTGTATTTCTTGCCATTGGTGGTTCTGATCCAAAAGCCGTTGACCAGCTTGTCGGGGCTCGAGATCCGGATGGGCTTGATGGAAATGATATGATCCAAATTGATGAGCATCTCGACTTCGCTCTCCCGAGCTGTCACTTGGTCACGAGGGTTCAGGATGGTGAATTTGGAAAAGTTCATAGTAATCTCCTGCGCCCAGTATAACGCCATCCCACCCTTACAATCCTGAACTGTGTAGTAATTACAGGCTTGAAGAGGGTTCCTTTTTTTATGGTTCTTATCTAATTTTTAACTTTGAAACAGTTTGCGGTGTTGAGTATAAAGCGCCCATAACTCAAGGACACACCATGAAAAAATCCGTTTTTGCTCTTGTCTTTCTTTTCTCTAACCAACTCTGGGCGATCAGCCTCAAGGACTATAAGCCTTTTGAATATGAGGTGCTTTTCACGAACCCTGAGTGTGCTGAGTACACCTACCCCCAGCCGGTCCTGGCCAATAACGGTGAGACCCTGCTGGCCAAGCCCAAGAACGTGTACTGCAAGCCTGCCGATCACGCCC
>JAJTIF010000046.1 GCA_021299675.1 Pseudomonadota bacterium
CGCCGCCGACGTCCTGGCGGCTCCGCGCTCCGCTGCCGACGGTGAGCTGGGTGGGTATTCTCGCTTCAACCGCTTTGACCTTCCGCCCGGCAGCGAGGTGTCCCTGGGTCGCAACGGTCCTGTTAATTACACGTTTAATGGCTCCGAGGGGACCGGTGGTAATGGTGGTGGGGTGGAGTTCTTCTTTAGCCGCTCGACCACTCCTTTGCAGCCTTCACAGGTTTCGCAGTCAGTGAGAACACCCAGTTGTGTTTCAACTCCCGGCAGTGCCTGTTCACAGATTTTTGAGATCCAAGCAGGAATTCGTATTGATGCTCTCCCAGGGGCCACGGCCCGCGCTTCCCTGGAGCAGTCGGCGACTCGGACCGATGGGATCATTAGCTCTCTGTCGCAAAACGCCAATCTCCTACGAGCGGGAGAAACACCGGCGCAAGCTCTCGTGCGCGTTGAAAGAGAGCAAACGGAATTGATGTCGGCACTCAATCTGCGCCGAGAGATTCAGCTCAAGACCGCTCCCGCGGCTGGGCGGCGGGATGCGGACACGGAGCTGATGCTCAGTCGTATGAGAGAAGCCGACTCCTATGCTCCTCAGATCAACACGGCCCTTCGAGACATCAAGTCAAACCCGGGCGCTTCTGCCAGAAATATTGAGGACTTCGTTCGCAACAATCCTTTGACTCGTGACTATAATCGCTTTCAGCAAGAAGCAGAATCACTTCTCACTCAGGCCAGTCGTGCTAGTGGTGGTGAGCGCGAGCGGCTGCTGCGAGAGCTTGCTCGGGTGCGAGGGCAGCAGTCGGATCTTCGTCTCGCTTATCATGGCTACGCCTATAACATTGAGAAGACCATCAAGTCTCAGCTCGGACTGGAAAGAGGGGACCCTCTCCCGCAAGAGCTTCTTGACGCGATCAACGCCGGAGCAGGCGGGATTGTGGTGCGCTCCAATTAGCCTGATGTCATCCAGAGTAAGAAAATTCAATTAGTCGATCTCTTGTGAGCTCGGTATGGTTTTCTCATGAAAACCATCATTCTTTTCTTCATCTTTTCAACTTCTTTTTCCTGGGCCTCCAACTGCGTTGAGCAGCGAAACGAGCGAGGAGAATTAAGCTGGATCCACTGCCCGCACAAAGAGGTGACTCTCTTCAAAGGAACCCTGGATCAGCGAGAAGTGCTGTGGAGTCTTCCTCAGGGAGAGCCGCCACAAAAGGGCTGGCCGGTGGTGATTCTCTCTCAGGGCTCTTGGTTTCCGGTGGAGTTTTCTCGCCCCAGTGGGCTGCCACTCGGTGGCTTCAATGAAGTGCGTTTGATCCAAGCACTCCTGGATCAGGGCTTTGCTGTCATTGCTCCCAGGGCCACTCTGCACGTGGGCTGGATCACGAACATGCCTCACGGAGAGTATAAAAAAAGAGCGGACTACAAAGTCATCGCCGAAGTGCTTAGCCGCGTGAAGACTGGTTTCTGGGGAGAACTCAATCCTGCGGCCTTATTTGCCACGGGGATCTCCAGTGGAGGCTACCACACCAGCCGTCTCGCTCTTTCCTTTCCTGGCCAATTCCAGGCGATTGCCATTCAATCGGCGTCCTATGCCACTTGCTTGGGCCCCCTTTGTCAGATGCCAAAAAATATTCCGCGCTCTCATCCACCCACACTTTTTCTCCATGGCGCCCGGGATCTCACCGTGCCGCTTTATACCGCTCAACAATTTCATGATCTCTTGCAAGACCGTGGCATCGAAACCCAGATGGTGATCAATCCAGAGATGGGTCACGGGTGGTTGGAAGAAGCTCCCGAAGCCATCGTGGAGTGGTTTGTCCGCTACCTGCGCCGCTAGAGTGTAATTTTTTCTCCCATTCAATCTTAACATTCCTTCAGGGACAGCCTGTGTTAGTGCTTCATGCATTCGAAACAGGAGAGTCCTATGAAACAATTTTTGAGCGCGCTCATTCTCGTCTTATCCTCGTCTGCCTACGCCGATTACTTTGGCTGTGATCTGCGTGTGAACACTGAGCGGGCGGGTGAGGAAGCTCCTTACCGCGGGCGTGAAGTTCGAGTGGAGCTTAACAACTATCTCTGCGAAGCGATCATCGACCAGAACGTCATCGTCACCACAAAGGTCACCAATCTCCTGAGCGGCTCTTACGCTCAAGCTGGTGGACGGGCGAGCGCTGCGGTCCAGATGGAGAGCTATAACCCTGCCACCAATGCCCACGACGAAGTTTTCTGTAAGTGTAATCTGCGTTAAGCAGTCTATAAAATTCACCCACTCCACACTCAGGCGGCTTGATCTGGTGTATGGTGCTCTCAATTTTTTTGGGAGTATCCTATGCTAAAGTCCCTGAGTGTAGCGCTTTTAAGAGTCGCAAGTTTTTTAAGTTTCGAGGCACTGGCCCTGAACGACAGTGAGCTCAGTCTGCTCATGCGCCGGGAGCTCAGTCAAAACATCACCACACTCAAGGCACCCAAGCTCATGTTCCACTGGGTGGATGCCAGTGATCTTACTCCCCGTGGTCAGTACAATTCTCAGTTCAAGGCCACGGACCCGCGCTTCGTGGAGTACGTGAATAAGTAGGGTCGCAAGATCTTTAACCGCAGAAACCCTGCCGACGGCGATATCGCGGGCCCCGGTCTCTATATGGCCGCGGACCCCGAAGGTCTCGCGAGGCTATGGGGCCGAACGC
>JAJTIF010000363.1 GCA_021299675.1 Pseudomonadota bacterium
CAAAGCAACACACCCTCCTTTGAGCGATGGATCTGAAAGTTTGGCGGCTTCCGCCAGGCGACACCCAGCTGCTCCGCCAGGCGCTGCGAGCGATAGGCGTAGTGCTTGAGGTACTGAGGGTGCTGCAGGGCGATCTGGGGGGCTAATTGGTGACGAAAAAGAAAGCGGGCGTAACCGGCTTGCGCGTTGGTGGGATCTTCCCGCCAGTCAATCTGCAAGTGTCGGGCGAGCTTGAGAATTTGCGCTTTGGAGACACACAGAAAAGGCCTAAGGATCGGCCCGGATTTAAAGGGAATTCCCAAGACAGCTTTGGCTTCCGACGATCGGCTCATCTGGAGCTGCGCCCACTCCCACGAATCATCTAGATGGTGGGCCATCCACAACTCTTCCTCAGCGCGCAGAAAACTGAAGAGCTTTTGGTACCTAAACTCTCTAAGTGTAAACTCGTCCCTGGCCGCAGCCTCCTCTCTTTGAACCACCACCACCTCGAGACCCAGTTCCTTGGCGCGCCGAACAACTAACTCCACATCCCCATCCTGCCCAGGGCGGGTCTTATGGTGCACCGTCACAACTCTTAAACTATTAAGACGTTCTTGAGTTTTCATCCAATGCGCCCACTCTAGGAGCAGCATCGAATCCACACCGCCGGAAACCGCCACCATGACAGAGGATGAAAAGTGCGGATGATGGTTCAATAAAAAACACTCAACATGGCGAAAAAAAAGCTTTTGCAAAGATCTCATGCCCCCACAATAAACCAGTGAGATTTACTTGTCTTGCCCCCAGTTCGCGTTGACAGGCCTACAACTTCCCCACTATAGTTAGCGCTCGATTATGTGTGGCAGTGTAGCTCAGATGGTTAGAGCGTAGCATTCATAACGCTAAGGTCGGCAGTTCGATCCTGCCCACTGCTACCACTTATCTTTTTAACTTTCCAACTCCTTTGTCCTTATAAGATTATGGGCTCCTCAAGCTAAAGAGGTGTTTTATGAGTCGTATCCTGATTGTTGAAGATGAAGTCAAAATGGCCGCCTTCATTGAGCAGGGCTTAAGAGAGCACGGCCATGAAGTCGACTCCGCTCCCAATGCACTCGATGCACTGGAAAAGATCGGCCAAAAAAATTACGAAATGCTCCTGGTGGACCTGATGCTGCCCGATATTGACGGCAAGGCGCTGACCAAAAAAATCCGCAGCCAGGGATTTAATGGTCCCATCATGATGCTCACCGCTCTGGGAACCACGCAAGACAAAATCTCGGGCCTCGATGCAGGTGCCGACGACTACCTCACGAAGCCCTTCGACTTCAATGAACTCCTCGCCCGAATGCGTGCCCTCACTCGCCGCAGCCTGGACGCTCAGACGCATTTAAAAAATGGCGAACTGGAGATGGATCTCATCAAGCGCACCGTTTTTCGCAGTGGCAAGCTCATCGACCTCACTACCCGTGAGTTCGCTCTGCTCGAGCTCTTCCTCAGGCACATCGACCAGTCACTCGACCGCAACAAAATTGCCCGTGAAGTCTGGGGCCATGAGTTTGATCCAGAGTCCAATGTGATCGACGTCTACGTCAATCATCTGCGCAAGAAGATCGATCAGGGTTTCACCACCAAGCTCATTAAGACCGTGGTCGGTCATGGCTACATTCTTGCCAAATCCTAGCCACTACCGTCCTGGGATTCGCTTTCGCATCTCCACCACCTACGCCGTGGTGGTGACGCTGGTTTTGACCATCTTCTCTTTCTACCTGGCGCAAGAGCATCTCATGGTGGAAGAAGCAGAGTACGATCAGTTCCTGCGCAGCTATGCCATCGACGTCTCCCGCTTTATCGATAAACCAGTCAACACCAACGACTTCGAAGCGAAAGCCATCGCGGAGTTAAAATACTTTCCCTTCAACTCGGAAAACACCTTCATCCAAATCTACTCACCCCAGAAGCGATCGCTCTATTCTTATAAGAACGCCGCCCTGCCGATTCCTGTCAAAAACTTTGGGCTGGATCTGATCGAAGGGGTCGAGTACCGCTTCTTTAAGCTCGCCCTCCCTGATCAGCGCTTACTGGTGGTCGCAACTTCACTTGAGAGCGTCACCAAATCACAAAATCGTATTTTTAAATTCCTCCTCACCTACATTCCTCTGAGCATTCTCATCATGGCCCTGAGCTCTTTTGTGGTGGTGGGCCAGGCCCTCAAGCCCATCCGCATGGCCCTCACTAAAATGCGTGAACTCATTTCTACCAAAAGTTATCAGGCCCTCCCGGTGCCACAAGCTCAAGACGAGATCTCGGATCTGATCAAAACCTTTAATGTCATGCTCTCGCAGGTCAAAAAAACCATCGACGCCCAAGACCAGTTCGTGGCCAATGCCTCTCACCAGCTCAACACCCCGCTGGCGATCATCAAAGGTGAGTTGGATGTGTTAAGATCCAAATCCCGCTCGCAAGAAGAAATCGACTCCTTTCATCAGAGCCTTCATCAAGAGCTCTTGCGCATGAAGAGCCTGGTGCGTGACATGCTGCTGATCTCTCGCGTGGAAAGTGATCAGGCGAGCTTTATTTTCCAAGAGGTTCACCTCGACGATATCATCACTGAAACGGTGGCGCGCTTCTCTGCGCTCTCGCTGGCCAAGGGAGTGTCACTGAAGTGTGTGATCGACGAGCAATCCTTATCAATGGAGCGGGGCTTTGAGCTCAACGGCGAGCGCCAGCTTTTACTCTGCCTGTTTGAAAATCTGATCGAAAATGCCATCAAGTACTCCACGCCTCAGAGTACGATTCAAGTCGATCTTAAAATCCAAGCCGAGGTGATACTTTTTAGCATTTCCAATAGTGGCCCCGTGATGAGCGAGGACGTCATCCAGCGGATCATGGAGTCGCAGCGCTTTACGCGCGGAGAACTAAAGATTCCGGGCACTGGTCTGGGGCTTTATCTTGTGACGAAGATTGCTGAGTACCACAAGGCGGTGATCACCATCACGAGCACCCCTGCGCAAACTCTGATTCAAATCGCCTTCAATCAAAAACCAATTTCCTGACGAACTGCTCGGCGCTCACTGCGCTTGTAGGAGTTGAGTCCCCAAAAGAATGTGTTCTGTCTCCACTCCGTGGGCTCTGGAAGGGGATCATTCACGTGCATCACACCACCGTTGAGTTCCGCGAAACCCATCTCAAGTGGCTGGTAAAAAAATCTTGGAGCGGCGATGTAGTAGCACTGATTTTTTGTGAGGTTTGTGCGACGGTATCCCTCTGAGATGTTGCGGTCTTCCGCATACTGCTCACGGTTTTCCATTTCCACACAATCTTCTGGCTCCTTCATCAGAGAGCGGGCCCAGTTGTTCACTGTTTCTGGTTTGTCAGTAAAGGTCGCATCCATCACCATGAGTTCACCGTTCACTCTCACCGCCGGTGCCACGTGGAACCACCACGTGAAAGGACGACCGAAGCGTGAGGTCACACGATGGCGCATCTGAAATTTATAGGTGAAAAACAGATACACTTTTTCCATTTTTATTTGATGCTTATTTCCTGCTCTCAGGGCCCACATGTGGGCACGCTCATGGCATTCACTTTTCTCATCCATGCGAGCGTTTTCATTTTTGAGGACTTCAAAGAGGTTTTGCGCCTCTGCCTCGGAAATATCGGAGGATGAGGGGGAATAGAGTTGAGCAAAGGCTTGGGTGCTCAAGGCCAATAAGCATAAATAAATTAATTTCATAGGCAACATTCCTTGGTTTGAGATCTGTTTTTTAGCACATTTCGAGGGTTGGCGCGTCGCATGAGAAGTTTTTACAGGTGTCTATTTTTTAGTCAGCGCTGTAAGAAATTGTAAGAAATAAATTGACTAAGCTATCGAAAACCCAATAGTCTCCGGCCACCTCAAAATGCCCCGGATTTTGCAGTACAAGGGCTACCCCCTACTGTGGATAGGGCCTTTTGAGGCCAAAAAGCATGAAAAAAGTTCATGGTTTGGGGTGGTTTTGCGCATCACGTTATTTTTTAAGGGTAAATTGGATCAACACATTTTTGCAGAGAGGTAGAGAGTGGCTAAAATCAAAAACCAA
>JAJTIF010000181.1 GCA_021299675.1 Pseudomonadota bacterium
AGATAAAAACTTCCAGGGAAGTAGGATGACATAGTCACTGCAAAGTGCGGAGTTCGGCGGGCAAAGCGGCTGAATTTTTTACTCTTAAAAGAGGAACGGAAGAAGTTTATTCAGATACCGCTTGCTTTCTTAAAGATGAGATGAGTCTGGGCCTTGCGGACTTGGAGTAGAATCCAAGGAAGTTTCCCAGAAGCGACAGCTAGCACGGCAAGTGTAGCTGCAATTGCGGTTAGTGATTTCATAAGATGCGTCCTTTTCTTTTGTAGAAGCCCCAAAATGGGACTTCTACGGTTATTAAAGTCGCCCTCTAAATTCAGATTCTTGTAAGCCTAGGATGCCTGAAAATTTCAGGCATCCGTCTTTTTGATGAAGTTTCGTTCAGGCATCCTGAGGTATCCGTTAGGCATCCTCGTAGATGTCCTTCAAGCTACTTTCAGTGACCTCGATTGAGTGGTGAAGAACACGCAAAACCAGTCGTTTTTCCCTGTGTTTTTGCTGTTTTGTGATGAATGTTGCTGAAATAAAAAAAGGATTCGGTGTGTGCCGAATCCCTCTATGTTTAACGCTTTCGCGTGTTCCGAATTTTGGTTGCGGGAGTAGGATTTGAACCTACGGCCTTCGGGTTATGAGCCCGACGAGCTACCAGACTGCTCCATCCCGCGTCAGAAGTGCTTGAAATCTAACACAAATACCTCGCTCCTGTCTAGTCCCGTTTGCTGGGAACTCTAAAATCACTCAAGTATTTGGAAAAACTAACATGCTCAAGTGAAAAGTATTAAAAAGACGTCTTATCCATCCGATAAGTTTTCTTGAGAGAACCTAAAAAGGAAACCTGCATGAATAAGCACATCTCATCTTCTCATGAACTCATATTGAAAGTTGAAACCCATGATCTCTCACCCATGCAAGTCCGCCTCCTCAAGCACGCACACACTCTCCTCATTCACGTTTTAGCCGCTGATACAGAAGAGGAATATTTCGAAGCTTCATCACAACTTCTTAAGCAAGCCGCGCAGGTCGTGAAGCACGCCAATTTTGCCGAATCCAACAAGGGTAAGATCGCTTACGGGGATCAAGCCGTAGAATATTCGGTCGATAATTTGAATGAAGCCATGGACTCAGGACTCTTTAACCACGACAACTAGTTACGAAGAAGTCCCGCCACAAAGGGAACGACCTCAATCGTGATCAACACGATGATGATGATCTCCAAAAGATGAGATCTTCTTTCTGAAACTCTCGAGTGAAGTAGATTAGAAACCTCTGCCAGATTACTTAGTTTTTCATCGATCGATTTCTGCCAATCATTAAAACGAAAACGCGTCGTCGCTGTTCTGAACACCGTGGCGAGATAGAAGTCACCAACGACCTTCAGTGAGTTTTGCACGTTCTCCACCACCTCAGCGATCTCTAGGTAGATCTGGCCTGCTTCCTGGGCATGATGAGAATAGATATCAGAGAGGATACCGGGTTTTCTGCCAGCAACAGAGCGGTAGAGCTGATCCAACTTCTCGTCTAGCAAATCGTCATAGTAGCGCATCTCTAAGAGCTGAGAATTAGCAAACTCCAGCACCATCGGAAGATCCATCGAGCCGGAGGGCTCGATCACCAGGGCGGAGTTCCAATCAATCACCGAGAGGTCATCTTTAGAGTACTGAGTGGCGTAGTCTCGGATGGATTTTTTCACCTGCTCGGATAAAACTTCTTTGGGTTCTGCCAGAAGGAGCGCAGGAATATCCGCGCATTCAAAGAGGTCCATAGCGGAAGTTTTTAGGCCTTCGATCTCTTGAATGAAGTACACCACATAGTCCTCAAAGCTCGGCCAGTCATTGAGAACCGCAATCGTTTCTTTGATTTCATTTTGCAGCTCCCGCGCCTTCGTGCGAGCCAGCACCTCAATCTCATCGTCGCGATCTAGCCAGCTGGCGGTTTGCACCAGCTCACTCCACTTGGTTCCAGTGGGAATTGGAATGTGAAAACACAAAGACATTCCACCGAAGTGCCACAGGCTGATGTCTAGCTCGACGAGAGTCTTCACACCTTGCAGATTCATCTCCGTGGTGCCGAGGTGAATGATCAGTGGAGCATCAGCGATAACGAGGCTGGTTTTATTCGGACGATCCAGACGAAAGCGGGTGGTGTTTTGTTTCTGCTGCATTAGCAGCGTCACTTTATTGAGGTCGATCTCACTGCCGACCTCAAAGAAGCGATAAACTAAAATTTTGCCACGGAGAACTTTCGCCTCAGTCATATATTACTCGGGTGCTACGACGGCAGCCGTCGGCTTCACAGAAACTGGGGCCGCATTGAGGAGAGCCACTTCTTTGATGCTTTTAACAGTTTCGTAGTAGTTCTCTTTTCTAAAGTTCTGGTAGCGCTTATCGTCTGCAGGACGAGCGGTTTTGCCGACCATCTTAGTTGCCTTGCGTGTGTTCACTGTTTTCTTTGCAGACACGAATGGCGTTGTGACTTTTGAACGAGTGCCGTCTTCGTTCATGCCTAGAGCTTTCAAGAGCTCGCGCTTTGAAATAAAGGTAAACTGCCCAACTGGTAGTCCTTGAATTGTGAGAGCTTCGATCGCCACCCGACGAAGCTTATCAACCGTGAGATCCATAGCTTCACAGATCTTTCTGATTTCACGGTTCTTGCCTTCAGCGAGACGGAACTCGAGCCAAGTTTTATTCGGGAGCTGCTCGATCATACGGACACTTTTCGGTTTCATCAGACCGTCTTCAGTCATCACGCCTTTTCTTATGCGCTCGAGGATCGCTTCCGTGACGTGACCAAACACTTTCACCTCATATACTTTTGTGACTTCAAAGCGTGGATGCATGATCTTGTTGGCCATGTCACCGTCGTTCGTCATCACAAGCAGACCCTCGGAGAGATAGTCCAGGCGACCCACCGGGTAGAGACGAGTGGGAACACCCCACACCAGATCCATCACCGTCGGACGACCTTCTGGGTCTGAAACGGTGGTCATATAAGCACGAGGTTTATTGAGGAGAATGTAGAATTTTTCAATCGCCATGAGATCGATCACTTTATCGTCCACAGTGATGATGTCTTTATAAGGGTTCACTCGTGTACCGAGTTCGGTGACGATCAATCCGTTTACCCCAACGCGACCATCAGTGATGAGCACTTCGGCTTTACGGCGTGAGCACACACCACAATCAGCGACGACTTTTTGTAAACGAACTTCGATATTCTGAGATTCAGACATTGGAGACTCCTTTCCACCTCACGGCGGTAATATTTTGAATGTTGAAACGGGTTCTACTCTAATTGATCCCCATTGTCATCACTTGGCAGTGCTTCTTTTAAAAAGCTCAGGTCCAAATCCATGCTCATGGCCTCTTTGACCGCAGAATCAACTGTGAAATCAAGATCTTGGATTGACCCATCAAGGTTTTCAGAAAGCTCTTCATCCGAGAGTTTCTCGCCAGTGAGGTTCTCAAAAGCCTTGTTCAGGGCCATCTCGAGCTCAAAAGCTTCATCTTCCAAAGTGAACTCTTCTTCGTCCTCAGACAGAGAAAGGTTCAAGTGAGAAGCTGTCTCCTCTTCATCAATAACGAGTTCGCGGTTGTGCTCTTCCCACTCCACGTCGATTTCCGGAGCGTTGAGCACTCCTTCAAAAGCCACGTCCGCAGACTTTGGTTCAAGTGCAGTCATGAGTGGCTCACTCGCGACCGCTGCGCGGTTTTGCTTAATGGATTCTTCACGAAGCACAAACTCTTCGAGGATATCGAAGGCCGAACGCTTCACGCCCGAGTCACCGTCGATGCGGCGTTTTTCTTCTTGCTTCAAGAGCATGGTGAAATCGGTCTCGGCAGCAATCTCTTTAATGGACTCAGAGAGCTGGTCGAGCTCTTCGAACTCATCGAACTCGAACTTCGTGCGGTCACCGCCGAAAACAACAGATTTAATATCAGCGATCGCCGCCACTTCGGGCTTCATCGCCAGTTCCGCCAGTTCATTTTCTGGTGGCAGCTGCTCGACGTTGGCGAGGTTAAACACCTCGAGGAATTCTTCTGTCGTCCCGAAGAGACTTGGTCTGCCCATCTCCTCTGAGCGTCCAACGATTTTCACGAGGCGCTTATCCATCAGGGCACGCACGATGTGCGAGCTATCCAC
>JAJTIF010000148.1 GCA_021299675.1 Pseudomonadota bacterium
ACGCAGATACCACCAGACTTTCTCAGCTTTCTCAGAGCACTCCCAGTGCGGCCCTTAAAATGCTCCATCAGGTGGATGTCCTCGCTCTCTCGATTTTAAAATCAAAAGTGCCAGACATCTTTCGACTCTCAGTCGAGATTCAAAGCGTTCTCGCCCGCGGTGATAAAGTCTTTCTGGTTGGGTGTGGGGCGACAGGTCGCTTAAGCCTGGTGCTAGAAACTTTAAGCCTTCAAATGAATCACTATAAAGGACAGATCATCTCGCTCATGGCCGGAGGGGATTTTGCTCTTATCCGCTCGGTGGAGAGCTTCGAAGATCACGCCTCCTATGGGGCGCGCCAACTCATGGGCTTAGGATTTAAACCAGGTGATCTGCTCTTGGCCATTACTGAAGGCGGGGAGACTCCCTTTGTGATTGGAGCCTGCAATCAAGCGGCTGAAGTGTCGCGCCAGTCGCCGTGGTTTCTTTACTGTAACCCTGACTCGGCCTTGATGGGACTGCAGCGCTGTCGTGAGGTTCTTGAGAACGGCCATATCCAAAAACTTAATCTGACTTGCGGACCCATGGCCCTGACCGGCTCCACTCGCATGCAGGCTTCGAGCGTGCAGATGTTTGCCGCGGGCCTGGCGCTTTTGTATCAATGGACGAGTGCTAGTGAGTTGAGTGCTAAACTCGACTCCTATCTAGATTTTCACCAGCACACAGATGTCACCTTGATCGAGTCTTTTGTTTTGGCCGAAGCCCTGGATCACGAAAAAAATGTGCTCACGACCTATTTGAGTCACCGTGATCTTGCGATCTCTGTCTTGACTGACACCACAGAGCGCGCTCCGACCTTCTCCCAGCCTGGCTTTGAGAATGATTTCTTCCCGGCGAAAATCTCTCCGATCTATTTAAGTGTGCAGGGGACCCACAGCGCCGCTAAGGCCTGGCAGGCGCTCTTATCCCGTCCAGCCCGCTGCCTGGATTGGAGCGATCTGCCGACAAAGGTGAATGAAGCCATTTTTATGGGTTTTGATATCTCGGAAAAAGCCATCCAGAGACGCCGTGGTTCCGTGGTCGAAATCGCCCTTAATCCTGCAGGCATTGGTTTGCAGCGGGAAGGCTTGAGTGTGACGATTCCTGTCTTTTCTGCAGAGCCTCTCTTCGTGCATATGACCCTTAAGATGACACTCAACATGCTCTCTACCACCATGATGGGTCGGCGAGGCTTCTATCTTGATAACATTATGACTTGGGTGAGGCCCTCGAACTACAAGCTTATCGACCGGGCGACTCGTTATGTTCAGACGCTGGCTGCGCGCCGAGGGGTGAGCATAGGTTATGAAGCAGGGGTTAAGTTGGTGATTGAGATGATGGAGCGGGAACCCTCGAGTGCAGTTGTCATGCGGGTGCTAGAAGATCAAGGGATCAAAATCTAGTCTTCTTTCTTATCAATTTTTTTTTGCTCTTCTGACTCGTTAAGGCCTTTTTTGAAATTATTGATGGCCTGACCCAGTGAGCTTCCAAGCTTCGGAAGACGAGAGCCACCAAAAAAAACCAGGACTACTAAGAGCACGATAATGAGTTCGCCAAAACCTAATCCAAACATGTTTCATTCCTTGGTTAGGATCATTTTATCAGTACACGCGACTCAGGGGAAGGGTGTATTTTCCAGGTGAGTAGTCGGCCAGGCGCTTGAGGTAGAGCTCTTTGTATTCTTTTTTTCCATTATGGGTAGAGGCGTAGGGGTAAATCGCGATCCCTCCTCTAGGAGTGAATTCTCCGATCACTTCGATGTAGCGCGGCTTCATCAGCTGATTAAGGTCATGGCACATTTTGGCCACACAGTCCTCGTGAAAGTCCCCGTGGTTTCTAAAACTGAAGAGGTAGAGTTTGAGTGATTTACTTTCAACCATGAGTTTGTCGGCGATGTAGTTGATGTAGATGCGTGCGAAGTCGGGCTGACCAGTTTTAGGGCAAAGGCTTGTGAACTCGGTGCACACAAAAGTCGTCCAGTTGTCGGTGGCCGGGTGTTTGTTGGGGAAGCTCTCGAGCACCTCAGGAGCATAGGTTTGAGGGTAGTCGGTATGGGTTTGACCCAAGAGCGTGACGCCTTTGAGTTCCTTAGAGTTTCGGGCATGGGCTTTTTTTGTCATGTCTAGGTCCTGTTATCGTGTACGTTTTGGGCTATTTATGGCAGAAATAACCAATATTTACAACTCTACACTACAGGAACATTTCCATGACAAAAGTCAAAGTCGTGATCGGTCAGCTGGGCTCACCTAAGACAGCTAAACCACAGGATGTGCGGGTGTTTTTGAAGGAGTTCCTGGGCGATCCTCGAGTGGTGGATTTGCCACGCTGGTTGTGGAACATCATCCTGTACTGCTTTGTCCTTACCTTTCGACCTAAAAAATCTGCCCAGGCCTATGCCCGTATCTGGGATGGGACCGGCTTCCCTTTGGTCAAGACAACGATCAAAGTCGCCCATGCCTTGAAGCCGCATCTGGATGCCAACATCGAACTTAATCACGCTTTCCTTGTCTGTGACCCGCGCCCTGGTCAAATTTTTGATGAGTGGGAGAAGGAACCAGTCTCTACTCGCGCTCAACAGGTGTTAGTGCTGCCACAGTTCCCTCAGTATGCAGAATCCACTGTGGCCAGTGTGGTGGATGCGCTTGGAAAAGAATTTTCTCACCGAGTGAATATTCCGACCTTCACCGTGCTCGACAGCTATCACCGCGCCAAGTGCTTCATCGATCACTCGGCTCGTTTGATACGGGAGCGCTTAAAAAATGAAACGCCGGACGTGCTGGTGATCTCCTTCCACGGGATCCCGCTGAGAAGAGTCCTCGACAAAGGGGATCTGTACTACCGTCACTGTCTAGAAACCTATAGGATCCTCGAGAGAGAGCTTAAACTTTCCATTCCCATGCAGATGACTTTCCAGTCGCGCTTTGGCAGTGAGATCTGGCTCGGTCCTTACACCGACAAGACTGTGGTTGAGATGGCGGAACAGAAAAAAAAGATCGCCATCTATTGCCCAAGCTTTGTGGTGGACTGCCTGGAGACCACCGATGAGATTGGTCACGAGCTTTTAGAAGAAGTGGAAGAGGCAGGAGGGCATTTGCTGGTGGTCCCGTGTTTAAATGATGACCCGGCCTGGATAAAAGACTACGCTCAGTTTATTAACACGACAGTGAATGGATCCGGTCTTGAGAAAGACGGGCTCTATCATAAAATTGAAATCGACAGTGATTTAAAGGTGCATATGAAAGGATTAGAAACCCAGCGACCCGAACCCATGAGTCCGGCCACCAAACGTGTCTTGAAGCTGATGTTTCTCACGATGTTTTTGGATCTAGTCGGCTTCTCGATCATCTTTCCTATGTTCCCCGCGCTGGCGAAGCACTACTTGGCCGTTGACCCTGACAATTTCTTCCTGAAAACAATTTTCTCTTGGGTGGGTGATATTCAACGCCTAGGCGGAGAGCAGGCCCTCGCGAGTAATACCGGCAGCATCGTGCTCTTTGGGGGAATCCTCGGGGCTCTCTACTCCTTGTTGCAATTTGTGGCTGCACCCATGTGGGGAGCGATCTCGGATAAAGTGGGGCGCAAGCCCGTGCTCGTGATCTCCATCATGGGACTCTTTTTAAGTTATGGCCTGTGGTTCGTCGCTGGCTCGTTCACGCTTCTAATCCTTGGCCGTGCCATCGGGGGAATGATGAGTGGAAACCTCTCGATCGCCTCAGCGGTTGTCGCGGATATCACGGATGCAAAGAACCGCTCTAAAGGCATGGCAGTGATTGGGATTGCCTTTGCTTTGGGCTTCATTATTGGACCAGCGCTTGGAGGCATCTCCGCGCAGTTTAACCTCTTGGATTATTTCCCAGAGCTGCAATCGATGGGTGTGAATCCTTTTTCACTTCCTGCCTTGATTGCTGGTGTACTCGCTTTCATCAATCTCTTTGGTGTCATGTTCTTCTTCCCTGAAACTCTTCCTCCAGAAAAAAGAGGAAAAGGTGAAGGACTGCACAGAACAGCGAACCCCTTTAAGCTTTTCCAGAAACTTTCCTTCGATGGAGTCAATCAAACCAACATCGGCTACTTCTTCTTCATCACCGCTTTTGCGGGCATGGAGTTCACTCTGACATTCCTCGCTGTTGAGCGCTTCATGTTCACTCCGCTGGACAACGCCAAGATGTTTATCTTCATTGGCTTTTGGATCGCCATGATCCAAGGTGGATATGTTCGAAGAAAAGCCGGGCAGATTGGCGAAGCCAAGATGGCGATGCAAGGGCTAGTGTGCATCATCCCTGGGCTCTTACTGATCGGCTTCACACCAAGCATCTGGATGCTCTACTTCGGACTCTTCTTCCTGGCCATTGGTTCGGCCATGGTGATCCCATGTCTCACAAGTCTCGTGTCTCTCTACACGCCTGAAACAGATCAGGGTCGTGCGCTTGGACAGTTCCGGGGCTTGGGCGCCTTAGGCCGTGTGATCGGTCCGATCAGTGCAAGTCTCGCGTACTGGAGATTTGGTGGAGCTGCGACCTATCTGGTGGGCGCGATCAGTGTGATTGTTCCGCTGATGATCGTAAAGGCACTCCCGAAGAGAGGCTAGGGACCCATCTTGTGTTCGATCGCATGGTGAATCGCTTCGCGGAACTGTTTCCAGTAGCGATCACTTTGGTGCGGATCGGAGTTGGGAAGCTCGAGTGTGTACGTGGGAATCCCCAGCTCATTGCCTGCCCAGTTACCCAGTGAGCCTGGGAAGTGTGGGTAGTTAGAAACTTTGTATCCTTTAGCTTTTTCACTCATGGTTAAGAGAAGATCTTTCGCCGAGTGAGAGTGGTCGTGCTTGAGGGCGGGCCCATCGTAGTCGAGCATCATCAGCGGCGAGTGCACCGAGATGATTTTTGAAGGCTTGTAGCGCTTGATGAGATTCACTTGAAAGACTGTTTCGGCTTCACTGTTCGCCTTGGGGCCAGGGTAGCGGCGTTTGTCTTTACCGTATTTTTGGCTCCACAATTTCAGAGCATCTTTATTCCAGTCTTTAGTGGGGAAGTTGCGATTCACATCCACGCCGCGAGAGTTGGTGCGTGATGGTTTTGCGGTGAAAAAGGAATCAGGGCTGACCAAGGGGGCCACAATCACCACACGCTGAGAAAAATCCCAGTGGAAATCTTTAAGGTCATAGAGAATGTCGTAGCAAAACTTCATGGGGGTGATCTCATCCCCGTGCACGCCACACATGATGAGGGTGACATTTTTGTTCTCAAGATTTTCTTCCGTGCCAAAGACCACCCAAGGAATAGGGTGTCCCTGGGCCGAGCTCCTCACGTGGTTCCAGTTAAATTCTTCGCAACGGCTTTTGCCCCACTGATAGCGATTGAACTCAGTATCTGTGCGGTTACACCAAGTAGAGAGTTTTTCTGAAAGAACAGGTAAGGGGACAGGAGGAGGTTCAGGTGCTGTTTCTTGACTGACAGCTATCGAGGTCGCCGTTTCAGTGGTGCTGACAGTCACTTCACTGACCTCAGGTAAGGTGTTCGGTTGTGGCAAGGTGCAGCTTAGGCAAAGGAGGACAATCAAATACTTCATCCATCGATTGTAGAAAGCTTCCGGATGTTTGTAAAATAGAGCATTGATGAAATGCTCACTATTATCACTCCACACTTCCAACTTCGCTTCTCGCCGTCTGGCTGAAGAAGCCGCTCAAATGTCTTTGAGTTTACAAGTGATCGACCCTCAAACACTCACCCTCTCTCATGCGCCTCGGGATGTCTTCGATCTCACACTTAACCGCATTTCGGTGGTGGAGATGAATGAGTTTTATTCCGCTCTTCTTCACCAAAAGGGCTGGGGACGGCAGGTCAACTCCCTCGAGCTAAAGCTTCAGTGCCGGGACAAGGCTCACCAGTTGCTTTGGCTCTCAAACAATGGTTTTAGGATTATTCCTTTCCTGTGTCTGCGCGGCAAGCCGGAGAGGTTTCAAGGGGAACTGCAGGCATTTTTATCTCACCACCAGGAGTGGGTCCTTAAGATGAACCGCGGGCAGCGTGGGGTGGGGGTGCACATGCTGAGCTCCACGGCTGAGCTTGAAGGGTGGCTTGAGAGTTTGTGGCGCATGGGGGATCAAGATTTTCTTATTCAGCCCCGGCTCAAGGTCAGGCATGAGTGGAGAGTCAGTCTGATTGGAAGTGAGTTTATGTGTGTGCTCAAGCGTGCCAGTCGTGAGGGCAAGGCCAATGCCCATGCCGAGCAGGAAGTGGCCTGGGTGAAAGATCCCCCTCAAGAATTGAGGGATCTGCTAGAAGGGTTTAAGCGAGCGGCTAAATTTGACTACCTGGCCCTGGATATCCTTGAGGATGGCGACGGCCTCTTTATAAATGATCTCAATACCACCATGGGGTTTGAGCAGCTTGAGAAAATAACCGGTTACAACATTGCTCTTCTGATTTTGAATCAAAGTATCAGAGCATCCCACTAAAATATTCAAGTTTCCCCAACTGCCAACCGATATGGGCAGTAGATGATTTGATTAAAGGGGAACCTATGCTCACCAGTCTCGCTGAATTTAAGTACTACCAATCTTTTCGCGTACCTGTCGAAAGTCGAGATGATGTTCTCTTTTTAGTGGAGCAAGAAGATGAGATGGGAAAGTTTCGTCCAGTGGAGAAACTCAAGTTCCAAGACGTCTCTCTCACAGGTATGGGCTTCTCAACGGACGCTCGATTTGCCGTCGGCGAGGAGATCCGCTGCTCAATTCAGTTTAAGCGCTTTCGCCATGAGTTCACGGCCACCATCGTGCGTGCCTGGAGTGTGAAAGGCTCCTTTGATGGTCAGCTGATGAACTATGGCTGTGAGATCGATAAAGAAGACTACCCACAGATGAAGCGCTTCATCGAGCAATACGTCATGAGTCTGCCTCCTGAGAGACTGCGCGAGAGTTTAACCAAGCTTGCTCTGACCGAGAGGTTCTCCTCCGCTGAAGAGGGCTTCGAGATGTTTTCACTTCTCCTATCGCTCTTCAAAGACATCACGCAGTTTGGTAACAAAGAGAAATTCATCGAGAGCATGCTGGAGGAAATAACCCGTATCCTTAACGCTCAACGAGCGACCATCTTCCTCATCAATCCAGACACCAATGAGCTCGAGGCTGCCGCTGCGCTCGGAATCGACAAGGAACTACTGAAGTTTGACTACCGTAAAGGTATCGCTGGATCAGTGTTCACAACTGGGGTCGCTCTGAACATTGACTGTAAGACAGACAAAGTGCGCTTCTCTGAGGAGATTGACCGAGTCACAGGGTATCAGACTAAGAGTATCATCTGTGCGCCAATTCATAACCGCGAAGATAAGATCATCGGCGTGATCGAGATCCTCAACAAGCGCAATGAAGATCGCTTCACAGCGGAAGATGAAAAAACCATGAAAGTCTTGGGGCTCATTTGTTCATCCGTGTTCCATAACTATAATCCCATCTCTGAGAAATCTCTTATCCGAAGATTCTCGACTCCATATGACCGTGAGCACGCTTGGATTGGTCGCTCGCAGGTCACAGGTGAAGTACGAAAATCCATCATGAAGCTCAAAGACATCGACTCCCCACTGTTTATCACGGGTGAGCCTGGTAACGGCAAAAGGCTCCTGGCCCGTATTATGCATGCGGAAGGGAAACGGGGACTCAGACCCTACCACATGATCAACTGCCAGGGCATCGATGAGCAGGACCTAGAGCGTCAAATGTTTGAGCAGCTCGAAGCTTGTGTCGGCGGCTCCATCGTGTTCGGTGAAATCGGCTTCATGCCACTTAAAGTGCAAACTAAACTTATCCAGTGCCTCACGGAGCGCCGAATCCCCAATTCAACTATCACACTTGATGTGCGGGTGATGGCGACTTCGTCGCAAGAGCTCGACTCGCTGGTGGCGGAGAATAAGTTCAACCCTGATCTACTCCACTATTTCGGTGCGAGCCATATCGCGATCGAGCCTTTGAGAAAAAGAAAAGCGGACCTCGAAGACCTGACCGCGTACTTTTTGAGAAAGGAGTGTCGCAAGCAGGGACTTCTCTTGAAGGAGTTCTCGCCAGAGCTGCGCGAGATGATCCAAAACTACAACTGGCCTGGCAACGTGGCAGAGCTTGAGCAGGTGATCCAGAAGGCTGTTCTCTATAATCCAAAAACTCATATCATCACTGAGCTCGGCAACAAGACCACGCCAGTGCTGGATATGTCGAAACAGGGCGGCTGTCAATTGGACCACATTCCACATGCAGATGATGCAAATTTCCCTCTGAAAGACCGTGTCGCCCTGGTTGAGCGTGAAATGATTCTCTCTGAGATTAAACGCCACAAGGGCAACAAATCAAAAGCTGCTCTCACTATGGGGATTTCTCGCGAAGCCCTTCGTAAGAAGCTACTCCAGAGTGACGAGATACTTGAGCAAATCAAATCTCAACCGAAAGAAGAAAAGAAGGCCGCATAATTTTTGCGGTCTTCTCTTACTTCTTTCTCTCACTTAGCCGATAATATCTTAAAGCCATGACAAGGATGAGTCATTGAAGGATATTGTTCCCTTCCTCAATAATTTGCGGATTATCGATCTCGTAGACGTGCTACTTGTGTCGCTGATTATTTATCGTCTGCTCTTGATCGTCCAGGGCACGCGAGCCGTGCAGATGTTGATTGGGTTAGCGGCGATGGCGCTCTTGTGGTTTGGTGCCAGTACCTACGAGCTGCATGCCCTCAGTTGGATTCTGCAATTGTTCTTCGACTACCTCTTCATCCTCGTGATTGTTCTTTTTCAGGATCAAATCAAAAGTGCACTGGCCGCGTTCGGTGGTACAAAAATCATTGGTAATAATGCCAAGGGTCGCCTCGATCAGCAGATTGAAGAAGTGGTCATCGCAGCTCAGCGCCTCTCGCGTGAGCGCACCGGTGCTTTGATCGTGTTTGAAAAAAATCACGGGCTCCTCAATTACTCTCTCACGGGCACCAGGCTGGATGCGCGCATCCACGCCGATGTGCTCTACGCTCTCTTTCAAGCAAAGTCTCCCCTGCATGACGGAGCGGTGATCATCTATGAAGGCAAGCTGCAGTCAGCAGGCTGCTTCCTTCCGCTCTCGAAGTCAGGGGATGTGGATCGCAACTTCGGAACCCGTCACCGAGCAGCCCTTGGGATCACGGAAGTCTCCGATGCCGTGGTGGTGGTGGTGTCAGAGGAAACGGGCAAGATCCAAGTCTGTCACGAGGGGTTGTTTGAGGGCGTCAGTGATGAGAACACTCTTCGCAAAAAACTGCGCGAGAAGCTCCTGATGGGTGGAAAGACAGTGATGTCCCCCTTGCGACTGGGAGCCAGCGGATGATTAAGATCAGCTCCACAAAATACACGCTTCGCCTCTTCTCTCTGCTCACCGCAATCGTGCTCTGGTTCTACGTCCTCAACGCCGCCCGCTCGACCATCGATAAAACTTTTACGGTCCAGTATATCTTGCCCGATCACATGGTGTTTCAAACCAAGCCAGTGCAAGAAGTAACCATCACGCTGGAAGGGCCTCGAACTTTCATGCGCTCTGTGATTGACCGGGAGGAAAAGCTCACGATCGATCTGACCAAGGCTCCCTACCGAGAGAATAATCGCCCGAGCATTCCCATCAAGCTTGATGAATTGGTTTTGCCCTTCGGGATTAAGGCCGAGAAAGTAAATCCGCGCGTGCTGAATCTAAAGCTTGAGAGAAAAATTACCAAAGTTCTTACCGTCAAAGCTCCGCTGATTGGCGATATTCCCAGTGATTTGATCCTGGAGGATGTGCGAGTTTTTCCAAAAGACGTAGAGGTGAGCGGGCCTCGTAGCGTACTCTCAAAGATGAAAGAGATGAGCACGCGTTCAATCGAAATCGAGTCCCTCTTTGGACAAACGAGCCTGAGTTTGGATTGGAACCTTTCAGATGAAAGGATCGTCATCACTGATGGGATTTCTCCTCAGCTCAAATACACCCTGAAGGCCCGTCGCTCTAATCTTATTTTAGATAAGATTCCCGTCAGGCTACTGGGAGAAGGGGAGCTTGTGCGTCAGCGCGAGGTGGAGCTCATTTTGTGGGCACCCATGGACGTGATTCGTCGAGTAGACAAGAGAGATTTAAACGTTCAAGTATGGGCTGAGATCCCAGAGAACAGTAAAGGGCGAGTGGAAGTGGAGCTGCGCGCGGTGCTTCCGCCCCGGCTTCATTTGATTGAGATCCGTCCAAAGAGAGTTCTTGTAGAGCCTCGCTAGGCTCTGGTAAACTTGCCTCATATACAAGAGGTAAAACTATGTCTGACACAAGAAAACTTTTTGGTACCGATGGCATCCGTGGCAAGGCCAATGTTCATCCCATGACGGGCGAAGTCGCCATGGCCTTGGGCCGAGCGGTCACTCACTACTTTCAAAAAAATTCGGGCAAAAAACCGGTGATCATTATTGGCAAAGACACGCGTCTGTCGTGTTACATGCTTGAGCAGGCTTTTTCTGCTGGAGTGTGCTCCCAGGGAGGTCGCGCGATCCTCACAGGACCTCTACCGACGCCGGGTGTAGCTTTTGTGACCACCAGCATGCGCGCCGATGCAGGCGTGATGATCTCGGCCAGCCACAATCCTTTTGAAGATAACGGTATTAAAATCTTTGATCGCACCGGGCATAAGCTGGCCGATGAGGTGGAGCTTGAACTGGAGCGGATGATTCTAAACCCTTCGCTCATCCCCTCTAAAACCGGCACCGAGCTGGGAAGCGCTAAGCGCCTGGATGAAGTGATCGGCCGCTACATCGTACATGCGAAGTCTGCGTTTAATTCCCACTACTCACTGGAGGGACTGCGCATTGTCGTCGACGGTGCCAACGGTGCGGGTTACAAACTTGCCCCCCAGGTGTTCGAAGAGCTGGGTGCAGAAGTTATTTCCATTGGGAAAGAGCCCAACGGCCACAACATCAATAAAAACTGCGGTGCCCTCTTTCCCCTTAATTGTGCTGAGCAGGTGGTGAAGTTTCGGGCCGATCTCGGCGTGTGCGTGGATGGTGACGCCGACCGCTTAGTGCTGATTGATAAAACTGGTGCCATCGTGGATGGAGACAAGATCATCGGGCTGTGCGCTCGCTTTCTCAAGGATTCTGGCCAGCTCGATGCGGGCCATGAAGTCATCGGCACGGTCATGAGTAACTTTGGTCTTGAAGTATTCTTAAAAAAACACGGCATGAGCCTCCATCGCACCCAAGTGGGTGATCGCTACATCGTCGAGCAGATGCGCTCCTCGGGAGCAGTGTTTGGTGGCGAGCCCTCGGGGCACCTCGTGTTTAAGAAGCACTCCACTACCGGGGACGGGATTCTCGCGGCACTTAAAGTGATCGAGGCCATGAAGTTTTATAAAAAAGAATTGAGCGAACTCGCCGCGGAAGTCGAGCTCTATCCGCAGATGCTCTTGAACACCGTGATTGCACGGAAGCTTCCCTTCGAGGATGTGCCGGCGATCCAAGCGGCCGTGAAAGAAGCAGAAAAAGAACTCCACGGTACCGGGCGCTTGCTCCTGCGCTATTCAGGCACCGAGCACTTGGCTCGAGTGATGGTTGAGGGACAAAACGCTGAGCTCGTTAAAAAGATCTGCCACCAACTCAAAGACGTTGTGGCTAAACAACTAGGTTAACTTATGCGTCCTCGTTTAGGTGTCAACATCGATCACGTCGCGACCTTGCGCCAGCAGCGCGGAGAGAGCTACCCCAATATCGAGCGCGCAGCGGAACTCTCTCTCAAGGCGGGCGCTGATCAGATCACGATCCATCTGCGCGAAGACCGTCGCCACATCCAAGACGCCGATGTTCCTGCGGTACAGACCGTTTGCAGTGGGCTGAAGAAACTCTTCAACCTCGAGATGGGCTGCTCCGATGAAATGGTCGGTATCGCTTCACGCATTAAGCCTGATTGGGTGTGCTTAGTCCCCGAGAAGCGTGAAGAGAAGACGACTGAGGGAGGACTGGCGGTGCTTGATGACGTGAATTTTAAGCGCGTCTCCGGAGCAGTGGAGACGATCCTCAAGCACTCTCCTCGAACTAAAATTTCTCTCTTCGTTGAGGCGCACACACCCACACTGGAAGCCTGCCTGAGAATGCCGATTCATGCAGTGGAAATTCACACTGGAGACTACGCCCGTGATTTCCTGTTAAAAAAAGATCTCACGCCTCATCTGACTCACTACCAAGAGGCTTACTACCTCATGAAAAATGCCCAAAAAGGTTTTCATGCGGGCCACGGTCTTACCAAGCACTCGCTGGCTCCTCTTTTGAAGCAGGGGCTGTTTGAAGAGTACAACATTGGTCACTGGATTGTGGGAGAAGCGGTCTTCAAGGGTCTTGAGACGGTCGTGGGCGACCTTGTGAAACAAATGAGCTAAGTTAGAGGAGAAGCGTATGCGGATTGTGACTCAAAGAGAAATGAAGCGAATCGAAGAAGAATCGGCGCGCAAGTATTCCTTCTCCGAACATCTGATTGTGGAAAACGTCGGTCTCACGGCAGCCCTCGTGGTAGAGGAGCGCCTCGCCCTTTTTGAAACAGACGTGGACCTGATTGTCCTCGTGGGAAAGGGTAACAATGGGGCGGATGGTTTAGCTCTGGCACGGCATCTGGTGAAAAGTGAGCGCAGCGTGCGTGCTTTTACTTTCTTTGAGCCTGCTCAGTGCTCTCAGGAGCTGCAAGACCAATTAAAAATCGCCAAAGCCTTCGGGGTTAAAGTCACGCCCATCCTGGACATGAATGAACTCGAAAGCTACTTCGCGCAAAACACCATGCCAAAAGTCATCATCGATGCCATCTTTGGTACAGGTATCCGCCTGCCGCTTTCAAATTTTATCTATGATGTGATTCACTTCATCAACGATAACTCCAACTACACCATCTCTTTGGATATCTCTACAGGTGTGGAAGGGGATTCAGGGTTGGCACAAGGAAACGCCCTCAAGGCAGATTTAACTCTGGCGATCGGTTTTCCTAAAGTAGGACATTTCGTCGCCGATGGGCAACGCTACACCGGTGAGCTTAAAACGTTGGAGATTGGTTTCCCACCTTTGCTGAAGGCTGAGGGCGCGGATAAATTTCTTTTGACCCGGGAAAATCTCCCGTACAAGACTGATGCCCGCTCCAAGTTTGCTGATAAAAAGATCTTTGGTCACACGCTGGTGATCGGCGGCTCGCACGGTCTAACGGGTGCTGTGACCATGGCGTCGATTGCAGCCTTGAAATCCGGTTCAGGGCTTGTCACGGCTGCCACCTGGGAGCCCCAGTATTCAGACATGGTGGCCCGCCTGATCCCTGAGGTCATGACGGGATTTATCCCTATGGATGAGAGCAAGTGGGGCAAGGTGCTACGAGGCTTGGATGTCTACAGCTCAATTGTCATTGGGCCGGGGCTTGGAAAGTCCGCTCGCTCACGTCGCCTGGTGCTGGAGATCCTGAATAACTTTACGGGGCCTGTGGTGCTAGATGCGGACGCCATCAATGCTCTCAACATTAATCAAGACGCTGAAGTCTTTGCCATGAGAAACGCGCCGACCATCATGACTCCGCACTTCGGAGAGTTCTCTCGCTTCTGTGGCATTCCCCTCAATGAGGTAGAGATCCATCCGGTGGATGTCCTCCGTCGCGCTGTCGAGCGTGTGAACTGTTCTATTATTCTCAAGGGGCCTTGTACCTTCATGGGACTGGCCAGTGGAAAAACCTACTTCAACTTCTCCCCCA